>JBIIMH010000378.1:0-2892 GCA_044338095.1 Rariglobus sp.
GGTGGCCTTGAGCGCCGGCGCCTCGTCGCGCACAGCCGGCCAGCCCCAGCCTGAGATGCCGCTGAGCAGGTGGAGTTTTTTGGCGGCGACGTTGAGCGGCAGCTCGACCCGGGCCGGGAAACTTTGCGAGTGGTTGTCGGGCGCGGGACCGCCCTTGAGCACGAGGAAGTTGCCCGCGGCGGCCTTTTCCGGCGAGGCGATGAAGAAGGGCACGCCCTCGATCTTGAAGTCGCCAAACTTCGCCAGTTTCACCCGGCCCTGGTTGGGCGCCGGACCGGCAAAGACGCCGTCGCGGCTGTCGGCGGTCGCGGCCTCGGCGAGCGAGACGATGCGGAACTGCTTGGAGGCCTCGCCGGTCATGAAGGTCAGGATGTCGCGCAGCGCCTCGGCGCCGAGGGCGTCCAGGCCCTCGGGCATGAGGCTGCGACCGGTGTTCTCGCGCTTGTCGATGTCGGTCTTGGCAATCTCGCGCACGCCGGACTGGGTGGCGAGGGTGACGGTGGCGCTGTTCTCGCTGGTGATGACGCCCTGCAGCAGTTCGCCCTTTTTCGTGCTGAGGTTGAAGGCCCAGAAGCTCGGGTCGACCTCGCGGTTGGGATCGACGATGTGGATGAGCAGTTCGGACGGGCCGTGCGCGCCCATGCCGTCGAGCGGCGGACCGACGGCGACACCGAGGTCGCCGAGCTTGTGGCAGACCGCGCAGGCGGCGCTGAACAGCAGCTTGCCGTTGGCGGCGTTGCCGGGTTTTTCCACCTCGGGCGTCAGCTTGGCGAGGATGGCTTCCTTGGCGGAGGTGTCGGCCTTGAACAGGTTGGCGGCGCGCTGGGCCAGCGGCTTGTTCGGATGGTTGCGCAGACGGGCGATGTCGCCGGGGGCGAAGGCCGTGCGTGGCAGGCCGCCGTCGCGGACGGCGTCGAGCAGGGCGCGCGTGGCCTCGGGGCGCTGAAGGATGGCTTCAAACGCCAGAGAAAGCGGCTTCGGCTTCAGCCGAACCAGGGCGCTGACGAGTTTCTGGGCGTGACCGTTTTGTTCCAAGGCCGTCACCAGGCCGGATTGCAGGGCCTCGGAGTCCTCGGATGCGGCCAAAGCCGCAAGCACTTTGGCGGTCGCGTCTGCAGAACCGAGGCTGGCCAGTGCCATGCCGGCATTCACCCGCGCTTCCGCAGGCGCGGCGGTGTCGGCGAGCGTGGCGGTGAGTCGGTCGAGCTGGGCCTTGATCTCACCGGCGAGTACGCCGGCTTTGTCCCACTGGGTCACCAGCGGCAGCGTGGCGGCGGCGAGCGCAGGCTGGGCGAGCAGTTTTTTCAATGCGCCGCTGAGGGCGGGAGTCATGGCCGGTGCCTCGCTGTCGCCGGCGGCGATGCCGCGCAGGATGGCGTTCTTCACCGGATCCGCCTTGGCCTCGGCGGTGGCGCAGGCAGCGATGAGTTTTTCGGCATTTGCCGGCAGCGCGGCGGGGAGGAGAGCACTGACCAAGTTGGACAGAGACCCGGGAGATGAGGAAGCCAGCGCGGCGGCGATGACTTCGGCCGGTTGGTCGGCCGCGGCGGCGACCAGGGCGCTGCGGGTCCAGTCATCATGGGCGGTTGCGTAGGCTTGCAGGAGCTTGTCGGGATTCGCGGCCTGTCGGGCCGCCTCGTAGGCCTGCAGGGCGGCGCTGCCCTGAGCACCACGAGCTTCCGGGTGGTGACGGTAGGCGGTTGCCGGAGCCGGCTTCGCCTGCTTGTGCTGCACCTTCCAGATGCGGCCGTAGTAGTGGTCGCGGTCGGGGCGGACGGCGGCGTTGGCGGGGCCGTGGGTGGGGCCGCGGGTGTCGTTGTGGATCACGGCCTGATTGCAGAAATCGACGACGTAAAGCGCACCATCGGGGCCGACGCGATTTTCGATGGGGCGGAACCACAGGTTCTTGCTGCGGATGAACTCGGTCTGCTCGCGGCCGGGCTCGCGCTTCGCTTTGTAGGTCACGCCATCGGGCTCAACCATGAAGTGGCTGACGATATTGAGCGTGGGCTCGGTGGTGAAGTAGCCGTAGTTCCACTTCGCGGGCCACGCGCCGCCTTCATAAATCGCGCAACCAGCGGCGGCGGTGTAGCTGCCGACCTGATCGATCTGCACATAGGCCTGCTGCTCCCAATGCATGGCGGGATACGTCGGCTCTTTCGGCAGCATGCCGTTCGTGCCCATGACGCCAGGCAGCTTGCCTTTGGCCAGCACATACTCCGGCAGCACGACATGAATAAAATGATTGCCGCTGGTGGGCTGCGTGTAGAAAACTTGGCCGTCGCTGGTGATGTCGAGGCCCCAGGTGTTGCCGCCGCGGCTGGCGTATTGCTCAAAAGCGCTGCCGTCCGGCTTGAAGCGCACGACCCCGGCTCCGATGGGGCCGAAGCCCTTGCTGCCATCGCCGGACTTCACGTCGTCGGTGCTGCTGTAGCCGTGCGTGGCATAAACCCAGCCATTGAGGCCCCAGCGCATGTTGTTGATGACGGCGTGCGTGTCGCGGTTGCCGAGGTTCGTGTAGAGCTTGGTGCGCTTGTCGGCTTTGTCGTCGCCGTTCGTGTCCTCGAAGAACCACACATCGGGCGCGGCGCAGACGATGATGCCGTTTTTGTAAAACACGCTGCTGGTGGCGAGCTCGATCTCGTCGGCAAAGACGGTTTTTTTGTCCATGACGCCGTCGCCGTTCGTGTCGGAGAGAATGGAGACGCAATCGAGCGGTTTGCGGTCGTAGTGACCGGGCTGGTTGGCGCCGCTGTCCTTCCACGCGTCCACGTTTGACTGGCGGAGGCCGTTCGGATACTCCGGCGTCTCGACGACCCACAGGCGGCCTTTTTCATCCCAGTCAATGTTCATGGGCTTGTTGATCAGCGGCTCGGCGGCGACGAGGCTCAA
>JBIIMH010000379.1:0-2889 GCA_044338095.1 Rariglobus sp.
GCCCGTGAAGCGCTGCGCCTACACACCCTGCTTCCGCCGCGAGGCGGGCAGTTACGGCAAGGATGTGCGCGGGCTCAATCGCCTGCACCAGTTCGACAAGGTTGAACTGCTCAAGTGGGTCCATCCCTCCACCAGTTACGCCGAGTTGGACGCGTTGCGCGACGACGCGGAAAACCTCCTGCGCCTGCTCGGTCTGCCTTACCGCGTGCTGCTCATGTGCGGCGGCGACCTGGGTTTTTCCCAAGCTAAAAAGTATGACATCGAGGTCTGGTCGGCCGGACAGAAGCGCTGGTTGGAGGTGTCGAGCTGTTCCAACTTCGAGACGTTCCAGGCGCGTCGTGCGCAGATCCGCTTTCGCGGCAAGGACGGCAAGCCCGAGTTGGTGCACACCATCAACGGCTCCGGCCTCGCCGTGCCGCGTGTGTTGGCTGCTCTGTTGGAAAACAACCTGCAAGCCGACGGCCGCGTGAAAATCCCCTCCGTGCTCGTGCCGTATTTTGGCAAAGAATACCTGACCTTCGCCTGAACCTAAGTTCTCGCGCATCGACTGGGTGAACGCGGCTGGAGTTAACTTTCACTGAATTCTCCGCGTTGCCCCGTATCCGCTGTGGCTAAAAAAACTGATTGGCCGGCGCTAGCGAACCGCTTGGCGGAGCTTGTTCCGCGCTCCGCTCTGCATCCCTCCGTGGTGGCGTGGGCTGGGGGGGATTCCGCCGCCGCACGGGGGGCGTGGGCTGTGGCGTTTTCCGGCGGGGCGGACTCGCTGGCGCTGCTGTTGTTGCTCTGGGCGCATTGGCCAAACCGGCGGGCGCGCTTACTCGTTTTGCATTTTGACCATCGCCTGCGCGGGCGGGCGTCCGCTGCCGACGCACGGTTTTGCGCACGTGTCTGCGCCGCTTTGGGTTTGCGGTTTGTCGGCGGTAAATGGGCCGAGGCCCGCGTTCAGGCCGGCGAGGCGGAGGCGCGCACGGCGCGTTTTGCGTTTTTTCAGCGCGAGCTCGCCCGGCGTCGTATCCGCGCCCTTTGGCTGGGGCACCAACAGGACGATATCGCGGAAACCCTGCTCATGCGCATCGCCCGGGGCAGCGGCACCGCGGGATTGGCCGCACCGCGTCCGCTCCAACTCATGCCGGCCGGGCGCGTTCACGTGCGCGCACTGCTCACCTTAAAAAAAGCCGAGATCGTGACCGCGCTCTCCGGCCTGGGCGTCGCTTGGCGGGAGGACGCCAGCAACGCGACGGCGGCGTATCAGCGCAACCGCGTGCGCCAATCAGGGCTTCCCGAATGGAAAGCCGCCACTGGGGGGCGCGATGCGCTGGCCGGCGCCGCCTTGTCGCGGGAGTTACTCGAAGAGGATGACGTTGCGCTGGAGGCCTGGGTGGACGTCATTGCACCGCTGTCGGCTGATGGCAAACGACTCGACGTTATTAAATTACACGGTTTGCCGCGCGCGGTGCTGCGGCGCGCCTTGCACCGCTGGTTGGTGGCGCAGGCGGACACCGGCGACCTGTCGCGGCAGGGATTCAACTCGCTGTTGGCAGCGGTGGAAAGGGGGGCCTTTACACGATTTAGCCTCGGGCGGGGCGGATTGGCCGTGATTCGCAAGGGCGTGTTGGCGATAGAAGATCTAGGGCATCGCCAACCGCGGAAAAGATGAATTTCTTTCGACTCCACCGGGCTGGAAAGTGCGGAATTCCCTCGCCACTTCAACGGCTGGGCCAATTGACTAAAAGAGGGGAACACCCACTTTAAACCCAAGTCACACCCTTAAATGTCCGATCCCAAAAACGACCTCAAACGCCGCCCGCTTAAGAACCTTCCTCCGGACCGCTTTCCGGTGAAAGTGTCCTTGATTTGGTTGTCGATCATCGCCGCCGTTGTCGCCCTTTACCTGTTTAGCCCCGCCCAAACCTCGGTTCCGGCCACCTTGAAGTTGCAGCAGGTCATTGAGCTGGCTGAACAAGAGCAGATCGCTTCGGGCGTGATCCGCTACGATGTTTCCTATGGCCGTAATGGTGCGACGCTCACCGGCAAGACCAAGGCTGCGACGCTCGACTCCGAGACCGGCAAGACCGACCAATTCCGCGCCTCCGGTAACCTGACTGAGTCCAATCTGGAAATCCTGCAGAAATCGAAGGTTTTTGAGGAGCCGCCGGTTTCCAACGCCTGGTCTGGGCTGATCATGAACCTGCTGCCGATTCTGTTGATCATCGGCCTGCTTTATTTCCTTTTTGTTCGTCAGCTGCGGCAGGCGGGTCGGGGGGCGATGAGCTTCGGCAAGAGCCGTGCCAAATTGATGGCCCGTGATCGTGAAAAAATCACTTTCTCCGAAGTGGCTGGTTGCGACGAGGCCAAGGAGGAGGTTTCCGAGGTTGTCGAGTTCCTCAAGGATCCCAAGAAATTCCAGAAAATGGGCGGCAAGATCCCCAAGGGTTTGCTGCTGGTCGGCCCTCCCGGCACGGGTAAAACGCTCCTCGCCAAGGCGGTTGCCGGCGAGGCCGATGTGCCCTTTTTTAGCATCTCCGGCTCCGACTTCGTCGAAATGTTCGTCGGCGTGGGCGCTAGTCGCGTCCGCGATATGTTCGAGCAGGGCCGCAAGAACGCGCCGTGCATCATCTTTATCGACGAGATCGACGCGGTCGGCCGCCAGCGCGGAGCTGGTCTTGGCGGTGGTAACGACGAGCGCGAACAGACGCTTAACTCGATGCTCGTCGAGATGGACGGCTTCGACACCACTGAGGGCGTGATCATTATCGCTGCGACCAACCGGGCAGATGTGCTCGATCAGGCCCTGTTGCGGCCGGGTCGTTTTGACCGCCAGGTTTACGTCGACCTGCCCGACGTGCTGGGCCGCGAACAGATCCTGCGTGTGCATGCCCGCAAGATCAC
>JBIIMH010000380.1:0-2885 GCA_044338095.1 Rariglobus sp.
CTGCATGGCGTCGTGGAAACGCTCCAGCATGCCCAGCTTGGACTTGTTTTTTAGCAATTTTTCCAGGTCGGTCACCACCTTGTGTTTGACCTTCGGAAGATGTTGCTGGCCGAGGGTTTCGCGCTTGTTGATGCGCTCGAAAACCTCGACCACCAGCATGGAATGCGGTGCGACCACCGCGCGGCCCGACTCGGTGACGATGTCGGGAACGGCGACATTGGAGGCGACGCAGATGTCGCGGATATTGGCCACCACGTCGCGGGCGTATTCGGCCATCGTGTAGTTCATCGACGACTCGAAGTTGGTGCGCGAGCCATCGTAGTCGATGCCCAGCCCGCCGCCGCAATCCAGGTAGCCCATGGGGAAGCCCATTTTGACCAACTGGCAGTAAAACCGGGTGGCCTCGATCACGGCGTTCTTGATCGTGATGATGTTGGGCACCTGCGAGCCGATGTGGAAGTGCACCAGCTTGACGCACTGGGTGAGCTTGGCTTTGCGGAGTTTCTCCGTAGCGAAGAGGATTTCTGCGGTGTTCAGGCCGAATTTTGCGTTGTCGCCGGTGGACGACGACCACTTGCCCTCGCCGCGCGTTTGCAGCTTGGCGCGGAAGCCGATCAGCGGTTTTACGCCCACCTCGGCGGCGATGGTGATGATGTCATCCACCTCGGTGAGCTGCTCGACGACGATGATGATATTCTTGCCGATCTTGCGGCCAAGCAGGGCGAGCCGGATGTAATCATGATCTTTGTAGCCGTTGCAGACAATCAGGCTATCGGAGCCCTCGTGCATGGCCAACGCGATCATGAGCTCGGGCTTGGAGCCGGCCTCCAACCCGTAGCCGAAATTTTTGCCCGCATCGACGATCTCGTCGACGACCTCGCGCAGTTGGTTCACCTTGATGGGGAAAACCCCGCGGTATTCGCCCTTGTAGCCCTCCTCCTTGATGGCCTTGCGAAACAGCTCGTTGAGCTGGGTAACGCGGTGGTGGAGCAGGTCCTGAAAGCGGATGACAAGTGGCGCCTTAAGGCCCATGCCGACGGCCTCATCCACCACATCCATGATACGAATCTCGCGGCCATCGGCGAGGGGCTGAACATTGACGAAACCGTCTGAGTCGGCACCGAAGTGGCCGGAGCCCCAACGCTTGAAACCGTAAATATCTTCGGATTGCGCGACTGACCAGGAGGAGGCGGATTTGCTTTTCAAAGAGGGAAAGGAGTGAGGACTGGGTTATGGCTTGCGTTCGGAAAGGTGGAAGCGGTTATCTAGCTGTTTCATTTTTCAAAAACCACAACTCGAAATAACAACCATGTCACACCTCGCCCTCGTCCCGTCCTTTCTCGCCCAGCAGCCCGCCCCTAGTGGTGGTTTCGGCCAGATCATCTTCCTGGTCCTCATGTTTGCCGCGATGTACTTTTTGATGATCGCTCCCCAGCGCAAAAAGCAAAAGGAGCACGCCAAGATGCTTGAGGCCCTCACCACCGGCGACCAGGTCGTCACCGCCGGCGGCATCTACGGCGAGATCACCAACAAGAAAGACGACCGCTACATCATCCGCATTGCCGAAGGCACCAAGATCGAAGTCGGCAAGGCATTCATCCACGCCTTGGTTAAAAAGTCCGACTAAACCGCTCGGCAGCTTGAGTCGGGCGGCAGGGAAGCGGCCCAGCTTACGCCCTCCCCCCGCCTAGTTTGTGGCTAACCTACGCCACCCACCGCGCTCAGTGATAACCTGGAGTGCGGTTTGCCCTTTTTCGCGCCATGGGCCTCCTTCAAACCGCAGGCGTGACTACCCCCATTTTAACCAACCTCACCATGCTTAAACGCAACTTCTGGAAGCTGACCCTCAGCTTTGCCATCGTTCTCTGGGCGCTGTCGTCGCTCCTGCCGATTAACGACCGGCCCTTCGCCGACTTCGCCGCCGAAAAAGCCAGCGCCAAATCAGCCGAGTTCACCGCGCTGATCAAAGAATCCGCCGCTCGCGTCGCCGACAAACAAGCGCCCAGCGTCTTTGTCGCGCTCAAGGTCATTGCCAAGGAGCGCAAGCTCGACCTGACGACCTATTTCCCTCAATACCCGATCGAGTCCTCCCTGGGCAACGTCGAGAAACGCAACGCCATTTTACTCGATCACGTGCTGGCCCAGTCCAAGGGCAAGCTCCAGCTCGGTCTCGATCTCAAGGGCGGCATCGCCTTCACGCTTGAAGCCTCCGATGTCCCCGGCACCGACAACCTCGGTGAGGACGAGCGCAAACAAAAGCTCTCCAAGGCCATCGAGATCATCGGCGAGCGCATCAACGGCCTCGGTGTTGCCGAGCCCCTGATCCGTGCCGTTGGCACCAACCGCATCGAGGTCCAGCTCCCCGGTATCAACACCAACGACAATCCCGAGGTGGTCGCCAGCGTGCAAAAGCCTGCACGCCTCGACTTCCGCTTGGTTTACCCCTTCGGCTCCCCGGAAAGCGTCACTGAAACCCCTGCCGGCTACGAGGTCATGGAGCTCGAACAGGATGTTCGCGGGCAGACCGTCACCGACAACCTCTACGTCAAGCGCCTGCCCGCCATGACCGGCGAGGGCGTCTCCGGCGCTTATCCGGTGATGGATGAATTCGGCCGTTTTAAGATCAACCTGCGTTTCAACGAGGCCGGTTCGCAGCGTTTTGCCGAAGTGACCCGTGAGATCGCCGAGTACTCCCAGCAACTCCAGCAGCAGTCGGGTAATGCAAACGCCCGCGCCCGCCTCGCCATCGTGCTGGACGGCAAACTGTATTCCGCGCCCGGCGTGGAAAAGGAAATCTCCGGCGGCTCCGCCGAGATCTCCGGCAACTTCTCCCAGCGCGAGGCGTTCGAACTCGCCAACGTGCTCAACAACCCGCTCGACCTGCC
>JBIIMH010000381.1:0-2880 GCA_044338095.1 Rariglobus sp.
CTTGCTTCCGGCGAGCAAATCGCCGGCTTTTTCCCCCTCCCCAAGACGTTGGCCAAACGTGCGGTTGCGACTCCACGCCCCGGTGCACGTGGCCACCAAATCGCCAAACCCGCCCAGCCCGTAAAAGGTCTCCGCCTTCGCGCCCAACGCAATGCCGACACGCACCATCTCGGCCAACGCTCGGGTGAGCAGAGCGGCCTTGGCGTTGTCGCCGAGCTTCAGTCCGTCGCAGCAGCCCGCGGCGATCGCGTAGACGTTTTTAAGGCAGCCGCCGAACTCCACTCCAGCCACGTCGGCACTGGTATAGACGCGCAACGTGGGCCCGCTGAAGGCGGCCTGCACCTCGGCGAGGAACGCATCGGTTTTCGAGGCAGCCAGGACCATGGCGGCGGGGCAACCACGGGCGACCTCGGCGGCGTTGGTGGGGCCACTGAGCACTCCGACGGCAAGCTGCGGGAGCACGGCCGCGATGACCTCGCTTGGACGCAAGTGGCTGCCCAGTTCCAGTCCTTTGACCAACGACACGACCAGCTTGAGCTGGGTGGCCAGACCTAGGTTTTGGCGGACCCGTTCGCAGGTTTCGCGCAACGCCTGGGACGGGCAGGCGAGCAGGATAACGTCGGCCTCCATGAGCACAGGCGTGAGCTCGTGGCCGAGTTGGAGGCTGGCCGGCAAGGGTATGCCCGGCAGGTAGTCGGAGTTTTCGCGGGTCGAGGCTAGGGCGAGGGCCTGTTCAAAACGGCGCGGCACCAAGGTGACCGTGTGGTTGAGTCGAGTCAGATGGATGGCTACCGCCGTACCCCAGGCTCCAGCACCAATGATGGCAAAATTCATGGGCGGACAATTAGCCCGTGTAACTCGCCGAACACACGGAAAAAAGAGCGGGCCTGGCGGAGTCAGGCGGTAGGAGCCAAGGCATGGCCGCAGGCCACTCCACCTGGAACCGTTTAACCTGAACTCCGAAGAGAGGCGCCGCGATCTGGCGCAAGCTACTGGTTATCTACTCGTTCGCCGGCCCATTCAATGCACTGTTTCGCCGCTTATTGCACACCGCGATTGCCGTGTTTTTCCCCCTTTCCGCCCCTTTCGCCGGGGCCACCAGGGCCGTCCTTACCGTCGCGGCGGTCCTTCATGTGCTCCTTCATGCCTTCGCGCATTTTATCACTTTTGGCCTTTTGCTCAGGAGTGAGAAGGGCATCCACCTTGGCCTTGGTCTCTTCATGGAGCTTCATCGCGGCTGCCTTCTTTTCCTCCTTGGACAGGGATTCATTATCTTTAATCGCCTTCATCTGTTCGCGCGACGCTTCGTGAATCGCCTTCATCTGCTTTGCTTGGGCGTCGGTGAGCCCGAGCTCTTTTTTCATCCGCTCGCCAGGATTGCCCTTGGGGAGCGCCTTTTTTCCCTCGGCTCGCTCCTTTTTTCCCTCGGGTGCGGCGCTGCCTTCAGCGTGAAGCACCGGAGCGGTTGAACCAAAGGCAAGAAGGCAAACGACGAGAAGAATCTTACTGGGGTTTTTCATGGTGGTAGTGGGATTGGATTTTAATCGGTAACAGTCCACTAGACGCCGGTGCTCAAGCCGAGTTACAGGGTCTCACGCTAATCTTTTGTCCGCCCAAACCGCTAGCCCCGACAAACCCACTCAACGGCAAGGCCTTGACCCTAAGCAGGCTCTACACCCCAATCTGCGCCAGCATCTCCAGCCCGTGCTCGCACCGCGCGCTTCAGTCCACGCCCACCCTCCACACTTTTAACCCCCGTGTTTTTACCCAGCCACCCCGCTGACGAATGGTTATCCGTGGCCTCGGAATTACCGATGGCCCCGGCGATTTTTTCCCGATTAAGCACCCTGCTGACCAAGCCCAGCACCACGCTCGAGGATGTTGTCGCCACCGTGCAGCTCGATCCCATCCTGACAGCTCGCATCGTGCGGGTGGCCAACTCGCCGCTTTACCAGCGCGGCGAACCAGTGGTCGCGATCACGGAAGCCATAGCCTACATCGGCACCCAGGAGACTTCTCAGATCGTCGGGGTAATGGTAGCCAGCCAACTCTTCGCCCACGACTTGCCGCACTACAAGATCGACTCCGACGCGCTCTGGAACTGCTGCGTAAGCTCGGCGGTGGCGGCGCGCCTCGTCGCGGCACGCGTGGGATTGCCCGAGGGCGAATGCTACACCATCGCCCTGTTGCGCGGCATCGGCTGGCTGGTGCTGGAGCGCTTCGCCGATAAGGCCGCGCTGCCGATTAACCCCCAGCCTTTCGATGATCCGGCAAGCGTTATGAAATGGGAGCGCCAGGTTTTCGGCATGAGCGCAGCAGAAGCATCGCTGCGCGTTTTGACCTTATGGAATTTCGCCCCACCAGCGGTCGCCGCTCTGCGCCGCCTCAGTAAACGCCCGTACACCGATCCAACCACGGCCCTCCTGGCCATCGCCAACGCGATCGGCGACCGCCTGGGCCTCGGACTTGAAGTCGAACGCGGCAGCTGGATCATCTCTCCGCCCCTGCTCAAAGTCGTCGGCTTGGACCCCGAGCGCGTTGAGGAGATTATTCACGAGACGCAGGGCGAAATGGAAAAACTGCGCAAAATCGTGGGTCATTCCACCCCGCCCGCTGCGGACACCCACCACACCGGCGAGCCAATTAATCCGTGACGCATCGGGCCGGCTTTCCCCATTGCCAGCGGAGGTCGGCAGCGCTGCACTCTGCGCGTGGAAAACGCACCCCTCAGCCTCGGCTCCCGCGAAGCAGTGCTGGCGTTGCTCGACGACCCCTGCCCCGCCGTCCGCAAAGCCCTGCTCGCCCATTTCACCACCCAAGGAGAACCCGCGCGCGTCTTCCTTGAAGGCCTCGCCAACGGCGGCAGCCGCCTGCTCGCCG
>JBIIMH010000027.1:0-10578 GCA_044338095.1 Rariglobus sp.
CCAACCGGTCGGGCCTAGAAATTACCCTTGGCCGTTGTTACCTGAGGTGTGGGCGCGGTGTCTCCAAGTGAATGAAAAACGCCCGCGTCATTGTGCTTTTCCCAGTGAGACTGATGGTGCTGGCCTTGGTGCTGGCTTTGGTTGGTCCGGCACGGACTGGTGCGGTGCCTGAGATTCGCGAGTGGACCGTGGACGGCGTTCAGCGCGAGGCGTTGTTTTAACGGCCGACCAAAACCACTAACATCTGCGGGATACCGGTGGTTTTCGCCTTCCACGGGCACGGCGGGTCGATGGCGTAGGCGGCGCGCAGCTTTGCGTTGTAGGACCAGTGGCCGTAGGCGCTGGTGATTTATCCGCAAGGGCGCAAAACACCCAGCCGACTCACGGCCCCGGACGGCACCTCCCGACGGTGCCATAACTCGTGCCGCACATCGCCGGAAAAGCCGATCCGCTGGTGTAGTTCTCATGGCAGGAGCGCACGATTGAGTTTTTGCGCAATGGGCTGGGTAAAAGCACGCTCAACCCCAACCGGCCGACACGAAGGTGGACCCTCCATTCCGGAGTGGCGGGCCGACCTCCGTGTCGGCCGTGCCCCCGAGGGACCGAACGGAGACGGTCCTTCCAAAAGTCTAAATCCAAATAGACGTTAGTTTTAGACCGCGCGGCCGGTGACGATTTGTTCGAGCGTGGTAACAGCGGAACGCAGTTTGTCGGCCTGTTCGGTGAGCTCGGTGGCAGATACGGCGCTTTGCTCCGCAGTCGCAACGTTGGATTGCGTCACTTTGTCCATCTGGCTCATGGAGTCGTTCACCTGCGTGACTCCCTGACTTTGTTCCTGGGAGCTACTGGTTATTTCGACGAGCAGATCGTCCACCTTGGAGGCCTTGGTGACGATTTCTTGGAGACCGGAGGCGACCTTGGCACTGATGGCGACGCCGCGTTCGCTCTTGGATACGGAATCGTGGATTTTTGCGGCGGTTTCGCGGGCGGCTTCGGAGGAGCGGCGAGCCAAGCTGCGCACTTCTTCGGCGACGACGGAAAAGCCTGCGCCGGATTCGCCAGCACGGGCGGCTTCGACGGCCGCGTTTAAGGCGAGAAGGTTGGTCTGGAAGGCGATTTCTTCGATGGTCTTGAGGATTTTGGCGATATTGTCGCTGGAGGCCTTAATTTCCGCCATGGCGCCGGTCATTTCCTGCATGTCGCGAGTGCCGGTTGCGGCAGCTTGGCGAGCCTCGGCGGCGAGTCCTTTGGCGGTGTGGGCGTTCAGGACGTTGCCTTTGGCCATGCTGGTAATTTCTTCGAGGGAAGCACCGGCTTCTTCAATGGCCGAGGCTTGCTGGCTGGCTTGGTCGGCCAGATTGCGGCTGGTTTCGGAGAGCTGGACGGCGGCTTGCGCGGTTTGTTCGGCCCCGGATTTGAGCAGTTGGCTGATGCTTTGCAGGCTGCTGACGAGCTTGCGGGAGAAGACGAGCGACACGGTCGCCCCGATCACGGTGGCGAGAGAGAGGCCGAGGATGATCACCCAGACGGAGCGATGCATGGAGCCGGCGACTTGTTCGGATACCGTGCCGGTGGAATCCAAGCCGACTGCGGCGAGATTCGCAGCCTGGTTAATGACTTCGAGCGCGAGGGCTTCCTGCTCTTGGGCAACGCGGTCGCGGGCTTGAGCTTTTTGCAGGGTGTCCTTCATGGCGGCGCGACAGGTGGCGACGGCGGCGCGGCCTTGGGTGAGACGTTCCTTGTCTTTTTCCCAATCGACGATTGCGAGAAGGGAAACAAGTTCGGTGTCGAGCGCGGCGAGTTTTGCGTAGGCGGAGGTGAGATTTGCGTAGTTACGCTCCGACTGGACACGCAGCCAGAGGGTGGTGGTTTCGTTGGCGAGGGCGAGCGCCTGGATTGTGATTTCAATGCGTTTTAAACGCGCGGTGAGTTGGTCGCCATCGAGGGAAGCGTCGATCTCGCCCTGCAGCGCTGATTTTTGGGCTTTAAGAAACTGCGATAGGGAAGCGCTGAGTTTGGCGAGTTCGCCCTCGGTCACGGTGCATTGTGCGGCAAGTTCAGCGGTGAGTTCGCGGCGCTGGGTGAGGAGGCGGTCGCAATCCTCGGCGGCGCGGGCCGAAGCAGTGATTTTTTGCTGGTCGAGGCCGCCGAGGGCGCGGGTTTCTGGACTAGCTAGGGCCGTTCTCATGGCCTGCAGGTGAGTTTGGGCCGAGGCGAGGGACTCGGGGCTATCGCTGTAGGCGTAGTCGCGAAGATTGGCCGACATCTGGAGCGCGTGACGTTCCAAGCGATTGGCGAGCTGCACGGAGGGCACGTTTTCCCGGGCGAGTTTGCGCACCTGAGCCTCGTTTTTTTGGGCGAGGGTGTAGATCACAACGCCGGTCACTAAGGTCACGCTCAACACCGCGCCGAAAGCGAGCAACAGTCGGTTCCTGAGGCTGAGTTGCATGACAGGGAATTAAGCGTGATTGGAGTTTTGAGTTGGGCTGGCGGCCTATTCGAGCAGGAAGCCTACGTAGCAGATGCCGATGATTTCTTTAGCCGCGTTGCGTACGGGTTCGTAGCCGGTCTGATATTTTTTCCCTAGGATCTCGGCCAATCCGTAGAAGGGCTCGTTTTTCTGTATGGCCGCCATGGCGGGGCCCTTGGGGTCGAGTGGGGTGCCGACGGCGCGGCTGCCGTCGTCTTTGATGACGTTGGTGGCGATACGCACAAAGCCTTCGCCCTTTTTGGCGAAGAAGGTGGCGGTGCATTTGTATTTGGCTTTCAGGGCGTCCACCAAGACGTAGTTACCATTGATTTTGGTGGGGCCGAAAAGGCTAATGGGTTCATTGTATATCGGCGCGTGAAAAAGAAACTTTAGCCGCAAATGACCCGAAACTGGATTCATCTGAACCTGGGGCTGACGGGGTGTTTCAGTCCGGATTCGGGATAGTCGATGGGTGAACAACGCACACCGCCCGAGTGCGTAAGAAATCCCAAAGAGCAGCCGGGTTAAACCAGCCGTTTGGCTGATTTTTTCGTCCGAATGTTACTTGGCGGCCGATGCGGCGTCTTCAGAGGCATGAAAGCACTCAGCCTACTTGGACGTTGTTTACTGCGGTGGATGGGGCTCGCCTGTGTGCTCGTCATCGCTGCAGGTGCGGGTTCGAATAAGGCCGGAGCTGGCGGGGTGTCGGAGACGCGCACGTGGAGCGTCGATGGCGTGCAGCGCGAGGCGTTGATTTTTCGGCCGACAGTAAAGACGGGCGAGAGCGGGGCACCGGTGGTTTTTGCGTTCCACGGGCACGGCGGGTCGATGGCACAGGCGGCGCGCAGCTTTTCGTTGCAGGATCAGTGGCCGGAGGCGCTGGTGATTTACCCGCAAGGCCTCAAAACCCCCGGCCTACTCACTGACCCGGACGGTAAGCGCAACGGCTGGCAAATGACGGCGGGTGCCCAGGGCGGCCGCGATCTCGCCTTGGTTGACGCCATCCTGGCATCCGTTCGCAAAGAACCCGGCATCGATGAAACCCGAATTTTCGCGACCGGACATTCCAACGGCGGCGGTTTTACCTGCCTGCTTTGGGCGCAGCGGCCGGAGGTTTTTGCGGCCTTCGCCCCGGTGGCGGCGACCCCGGCGCTGGGCAACCTCCCGACGGTGCCAAAACCCGTGCTGCACATCGCGGGAAAAACCGATCCCTTGGTGAAATTCGCCTGGCAAGAACGCACGATTCAAATGGTGCGTAAACTCAACGGCTGCGGCAGTGGCGAGCCTTGGCCGCAAGACGAGTCGTGTACGTTTTATCCATCGTCGAAAAGTGCTCCGGTGGTGACCCGGGTCCACGACGGCGGACACAAATACCCAGCGGAAGCACCGGCTATGATCGTGAGGTTTTTTAAAGAGAACCGGCTGCCGTGAAATCCGGAGGTTTTGCCCACGGAACACACGGACGACACGTAAGAATCGGGCCCAGAATAGTTGCCCATGAAACACACGAATGACACCTGTCGGGCCAGGGGAGGGCGGGCCGTTACATGGATACATAGCACCTAAAAAGTGCCAGGCCGTTACATTTTATACCAAACGGTGTTAACGGTCGGCTCTGGTGGTTCGAAAGGCACCAAAGACCCCGAGCGGTACTTCGGCGGGCTTCACGCGCAAGGCCCTCAACGCCGGTTTTTCAGAAACGACTTCACCTTGTCATGCGTACCGCACAAGTGGAAAACCAATGCATCCCCTTCGCGCTGAAAAATCAGTCGTAGATCGATGCCACAACGGCGAGACGAGCACCCGGACGGCGCGGGCGTTTTTCGGTTTGTAGTCCACCAAACACACATAACGACCCGAATAGCTTGAATAGGCGTCCTCTTCGTTGGGACACCCACGCCACGGTAATCCTGCACTGGTTTGCTTTGCATAACTAGGCTCGCCTCGTGGGTGTGGTTGCACACGTTCGCACCACTATGGTGGGCCATCCTACTTTTCGTGAGGCGTTCCGGTTCTGGCTCAAACTGGGGTTTATCAGCTTCGGCGGGCCGGCCGGTCAGATCGCCCTCATGCAGCAGGAACTCGTGGAGCGCAAAAAATGGATCGGCCAGCAGCGCTTTCTGCATGCGCTCAATTTTTGCATGCTGCTTCCCGGCCCCGAAGCCCAGCAACTCGCCATCTATTGCGGATGGTTACTGCATCGCACCTGGGGCGGCATCGTCGCCGGGGTATTGTTCGTGTTGCCCTCGGCTCTCCTGCTGTGGGGGCTGAGCGTCGTGTATGTGTTTTATGGGCACATCGGGTGGCTGGCGGCGGTTTTTTACGGGCTGAAACCGGCGGTGGTGGCCATCGTGGTCGCAGCCGTTTTGCGCATCGGAAAAAAGTCGCTGCACAACGCCCCGCTGTGGGCGATCGCCATAACGGCCTTCGCCCTGGTGTTTTTCCTGAAAACGCCGTTCCCGCTCATCGTCGTGGGGGCGTTGCTGGTGGGGTGGGGCGGGGCGCGGCTGGCGCCGGAGGTGTTTGCGCCGGCTGGCGGCGGCCTCGCGGGGCGGTCAGGGGGGGCACCACCTGCTGGTCTTAACGAACGTGTCACCGAGCGGGCGGTGATCGCTGATGAGGCGGGGCATTGCGGTGTTTTGCCAACGATGCGGCGGGCGGTGCGCGTGGTGGGGCTTTGCGCGGTGCTTTGGTTCGCTCCGGTGGTTGCGCTTGGCGTGCTGCTCGGGTGGCACTCGGTGTGGGTTAACCAGGCGGTGTTTTTCAGCAAGGCGGCGATGGTGACCTTTGGCGGCGCCTACGCGGTGTTGCCTTACGTGGCCCAGCACGCGGTGGAAACCCACGGCTGGCTGGCCGCCCCGCAGATGCTCGACGGATTGGCTTTTGCCGAAACCACCCCCGGGCCGCTCATCATGGTGTTGCAGTTTGTGGGCTTCCTTGGCGGCTGGAATCAGCCGGGCGTGTTGAGCCCGCTCGCCTCGGCGAGCTTGGGGGCGGCCATCACCACGTGGGTGACCTTTGTGCCCTGTTTCCTGTGGATTTTTCTCGGCGCGCCCCACGTCGAGCAGTTGCGCGGTAACAAACTGCTGGCGGGGGCTCTGAGCGCGGTGACGGCGAGCGTGACCGGTGTGATTTTAAACCTCGCGGTGTGGTTCGGCTGGCAGGTGCTGGTGCCGGGCGGAAGCTGGGCGAGCGTGGATGTGCTGGCCGTCGGCTTAGGCGTGGGCGCGTTTGTGGCGTTGCACCGCTTCCGGGCGAACGTGGTGGCGGTGATCGCCGCCAGCGGCTTGATTGGGCTGGTGGCGGCGTAGGAAGTAACATGCGAGTTGTCGCATTCTGCCGCCCTGGAAAACAAAAACACTTCGATCCTTTTAGCCGCGAAAGAACGCAGAGAACGCATGGAAATACATGGTTTTTTCTTTGCGCATACCCGTTCTTTCGCGGCCAAACCGCTGGTTTGATCCGACACTTGGCATGTTACCCAAACTCAGCGCATCGCCGGGCGCAGTTCGCGGCGCAGCGCGCCCGCGACGATGACCTGCTCGCGACAGGCGGCGCTTACGGACTCCGGCGTGGTGTCAGCCAACAGCATCGATTTAAAGGAAACGGTCAGCGCGGTTCCGGCCGGGATTTTGGCGGTGGCGAGGCGCTTTACGCAGAAATCACGCAGGCTGCCCGCGCGCGATTCGAGTACGAGGTAGATGGTTTCGCCAGCGTTGCCCACCGAGTAGACCACGGCGACACCGATCGCCTTGGCGGGAATGGCGGTGGTGATTTTTGCGGCGGTGCAGGTCTTGAGTTCGAAGCGGACTTGCCAGGAGGGAGTGGTCATAGCCGGATCGTTTCCACGGCGCGTGGCTAACACAATGGCGTTTACGCGGGAGTTTTACCGGTGCCCATGCGCGTTCACGTGGGGCACGACCCGATGGAATTTATGCCGGGAGCCGATTGGGTGGCTGGTCGCCGTGTACTTCGAGCCAGTTGCTCACACCACGTGGCTGATCTGTTCGGCTACCGAGCGCGTGTTGGTTGAGACCGCGCTGATCGAGCGCGTGATCTCATCGGTTGCGGTGACCTGGTCCTGGATCGAGCTGGAGATGAAGCGCGAAGTCTCGTCGATCTGCCCCATGGAAGAGCCCAGGCCGGCGGTGGCGGATTGGATTTCTTTCATTGTTTGCTGGATCGCCTCCACTTGCAGGCGGATGTTTTCGGTCGCCGAGGCGGTGCTGTGGGCCAGCGCTTTGACCTCCGTGGCCACGACGCCGAAGCGCATTCCGTAGGGACCGCCGTGTGAGGCGGTGATCGAGGCGTTGAGCGCCAATAATTTGGTCTGCGCGGCGATTTGGTCGATGAGGGTGATCATGGTTTCGGCTTTTTGCGCGGTGATCATCATGGCGTTAACCGCCTCTGAAACCCGGTCACATTCGGCCACTGCTGACCGGGTGACCGCGGAGGATTGTCGCACGCGCACTGAGATTTCGCCGGTGGTGGCGTGCAGTTCCTCGCAAGCTGCCGCCACGGTGGTGACGGTGGTGGTGTTTTCCTGGGCCAATTGGGCCACTCGGGCGAGTTGGCGGTGACTGGTTTCCATCTTAACTGCCGCCCGGTTGATGATGACCGAACTGCGTTTAAATGAACCCTTCATTCCGCGCAGCAGGATCGGGCGGTGGAATTGTTCGTTGCTGCACGTCTGCATCGCCGCAGCCGTTTCCCGCACATAACTGTCGGTACGGTCCAACAGGCTGTTAATGGCATGGATCATCGGTGCGTAGTGCGGGTGGTCGCCGTAGCCGGTAACGCGTGCCTCCAGGTCGCCCTCGGCCACACGCGTGCAGGTGGCGGTGACCAGTTCTAGGAATGCTTTATCCTGAGCAAGAAGCGCCGTTTCGGCGGGGGGCGCGGTCAAGTCCGTGCTCGAAGCGGCGACACAGGCGTTGGCGTTGGCATGGCGGCTAAAAAGGGAGCGGATTCGGGCGAACATAAAAATGCGCGAGGGACAGGGGGATTAGGGACGGTTAGGCAATTGAGTGGGCGAGGCAGGTATGGGCCGAAAGGCCGAAGACGAACTGGGCGTAGGTGAGGCCGCTTTGTTCGAGGGTGCTGGTGAGCAGGGCGGTGGAGGCTTTAATGCCGGCATCCAGCGAGCTATGGCGCTGCTCCTCGGCCCGCAATTGCGCATAGAGTGGGCGGACCTTGGCTAGGGCGTCAGCATGGGGGACTCGGCGGTTGGAGTGGTAACCGGTAATTTTGCCCTGACGGTCAAAGCTCGGCGTAACATGCGCATAAACCCAGTAACCGTCGCCGGTGCGCGAACGGTTGAGTACGTAGGCGAACACCTCTTCGCCTGCGCTGATCGTGGTCCACAGCAGGCGGAAAACGCACCGGGGCATTTCCGGGTGTCGGATAAGGTTGTGAGGTTGGCCGAGCAGTTCGGCTTCGGCATAACCGGAAACGCGCATGAACACGTCGTTGGCGTAGGTGATCACGCCGCGCAGATCGGTCTTGGAGACAATCAGCTCGTCTTCGCCAAAACTGATTTCTTTTCCGGAGATGGGGATATTGGGTTTACTCATGGTGACTTGGGCAGGGGCGCTTGGTGGGTATGACAAATATCGGCACCATTTTAATTTTAATGAGCGGATTTTGACGGAATTTTTCACCCAGATCGAAGGGGCACTGTCAGTGCCGTAGGTTTCACCGGACCAATTATTAAGATAACAGTGGGGTGGCGGGAAAAAGGATGCGCGGGCAACCTTTGAAGGGAGACAGACGGGTTCGGCGGGCGTTGCGGACCACCCGCTAGGACGAGCTGAAGGGGCGCTGGCTGCGTTGCCGCATGAGAAGTGGCAGCGTTAGATCAACGGGTGGTGGAGGACTTCTGGATGACCATAAGGGGGCGCTACTTTTGGGCGGCCTAGTTTTTTCCGTGTGTTCCGTGTCTTCCGAGGGCAATTTCCGCCGCATGAGTGCTCTTGCCGACCTACGTAAAACCATCGCCGCCTTGCGCGCCCCAGGGGGCTGTCCCTGGGATCAGGAACAAACACACGCCTCCCTCACGCGTTGCCTGATCGACGAGGTCAGCGAACTACTCGATACCATCGACCGCCTCGATTTTTCCCACATGCGCGAGGAGCTCGGCGACGTGCTCATGCAGGTGGTTTTCCATGCGCAACTCGCCGAGGAGGCCGGCCTGTTTGACCTCGAGGCCGTCGCTGCCGAGGCCAACGAAAAACTGGTGCGCCGCCACCCGCACGTGTTTGGCACCGGCGATAAAATCGGCACCGCCGAGGACGTCATCGTGAAATGGGAGCAGATCAAGGCCCTCGAAAAGAAGAACGGCCCGGTTCAGTCGGGCGTGTTTAAGGAACTGCCGCCCCGCCTGCCCGCCCTGATGTTCGCCGAAACCGTGTGGAAGCAGATTCAAAAAAAGAGCCTGCCCGCCGACGCCGCGGTCGATCTCGCCCAGGTTCAGTCGCTCGGCGCGCAACTCGACGAGGCCGCGCTGGGCAAAATGCTCTTTGAGCTGACCGCCGCCGCGCGCGTCAAAGGGCTCGATCCTGAAGGGGCGCTGCGGCTCCACGCCACCCAAGTCATGCGCGATGTCGAAGCCCGCCTCGCTACCGCCGCCACCTGAGCCGGTGCTCACGCGCTGGTGGGCGCCTTTTGCGGAGTTCCTCGAAAAGGAGCGCCGCTATTCGGCGTACACGCTGCGCAACTACCGGCAGGCGTTCGACGACTTTTACCGTTGGCTGCGCTCCGCCGGACTGTGGGAAGCGGGGTTCGACCAACTTGGCACGCGCAACACCCGCGACTTTGTCATCGAGGCGCAGAACCGTTTTGATCGGCGCACGCTCCACAACCACGTCTCCGGCCTGCGCGCGTTTTTCAAGTTCTGGCTCCTGCGCGGGCAAGTGGCGCGTAATCCCTTCCTAGGTGTGCCACTGCCAAAATTGGTGAAACGCCTGCCGCAGTTTCTCACCGAGACGCAGATGACGCTGCTCTTAACCGGCCCCCAGCGCCTGCTGGAAAACCAGTCCCTTGATGCGTTCACCGCCTGGCGCGACCGCCTGACGATGGAGTTGCTCTACGGCGGCGGGTTGCGCGTGAGCGAATTGGTCGCGCTTGACTACGGGCAGATTAATTTCAGCAGCGGTGTCGCGCGCGTGCTGGGAAAGGGCAAAAAAGAACGGTTGTGCCCGCTCGGCCGGGTGGCGATGGCGGTGCTGGGGAAATGGCGAACCGACTTCGCCCGCGACAGCGGACCGGCGTCGCCGGTGCTGGTTAACGCTAAACACGAGCGCCTGCCGGTGCGCCAGGTGCAGTTGTTGTTAAAACGCTACCTGACGCTGGCCGACCTGCCGCTTGAACTCACGCCGCACAAATTGAGGCACAGTTACGCGACGCATCTGCTCAATGCCGGAGCCGACCTGCGCCTCGTGCAGGAGTTGCTCGGTCACGTGAGTCTGAATACGACGCAAGTTTACACCCATGTGAGCGTGGCTCGGCTGCGCGATATTTATGCCAAGGCGCATCCGCGGGCGTGAAGCTGGGGCGTTTCAGTTTCAAGTCTGAGCTGGTGGCTTGATGGGACCGCCGAGCTCCAGCTCGGCCTTGAGTTTGGCCCTGCAGAACTCCAGTTCGGTAAAACGCCGCAGGATTGGATCCTTGCCGGGCCGAGCTGGAGGTCAGCGCTTCCTGGGCCTCACGGCCGGGTGGCGAGTTCTAACGTAGTCAGGCTGGCGAGCGCCTCCTCCGTGCTGGCTCCGCACATCTCCTGCGACGGGCGCAGGCTGGCGCAGAAGGCGGGGCGCTCCGGTTTACCGAAGATGGCGCACCTCAGGTCGGGCAATAATTGCACGCACCGTTCACCGGCCATTTTCCCGTGCGGCATGCCGGGAATCGGCGAGGTGATCGACGGCGCAATACAACACGCCCCGCACTCGGCTCGGCAGTTCATAAAGGAGAAGCAGAACGTTCAAAATCCAACGTTCGACGCTCAACGTCCAATGTCGAAGGTCCAACTGCGGCAGGTTGGAGGTTGAACGTTCAATGTTGAATGATGGACGTTGATCCGGGTTACCGCAGTTGCAGGAACACCTTCGCACCTT
>JBIIMH010000382.1:0-2876 GCA_044338095.1 Rariglobus sp.
CCCCAGCCCGCCGGTGGTGATGACCACGTCGGCGCGCACCCAGCTCTCACGAAATTGGCCAGCGATCGCGTCGGCCTCGTCGGTCAGGGTGACGTTGCGCTGGAGGAGCACCCCGCGCTGCCCGAGCTGGGCACCGATGTAGGTGAGGTGGCCGTTGGCGGTCAGGCCCAAAAGCAACTCGTCCCCCAGGGTGAGGAGTTCGTAGCGTTTGGAGGCGACCGAGCCGGGAGGGGCGATGTTTTTTGAAACCATACTTGCGAAGCGCGAAACTAGGTTAAACTCAGCCAAAATGCCAGCGCCGCACTCCATTAACCTCAAAGAGAAGGTCCGCCAGCTGCCCGAAAAGCCGGGGGTTTACCTGATGAAGGACCGCTTGGGGCGCATCATTTACGTGGGTAAGGCCAAAGCGTTGAAAAAGCGGGTCTCTTCGTATTTCACCCCGGCGCGGGCGATGACTTTACACCCGAAAATCCGCGCCTTGATCGAGCTGATCGCCGACTTCGATACCATCGAGGTAAAGTCCGAGCCGGAGGCGCTGCTGCTGGAGGGCAAGCTGATCAAGCAGTGGAAACCCAAATACAACACCGACTTCACCGACGACAAACGCTTCCCGCTGGTGCGCGTCGACCCGGCGCAGGAGCTGCCGCGCTTCGCCGTCACGCGGTTCAAAAAAGACGACCGCTCGCGCTATTTTGGGCCGTTCGCCCACAGCGGGCTGTTGCGTAAAACCCTCGCCCAGATGCGCCGCCAGTTCGGTATTTTGCTAAGCGACGCCACACCCCAGCGCCTGCCCGACGGCCGCTGGCAACTCTACGACGACGTGCGCCAGGAGCTCTACGGTTTCGCCAACGAAACCACCGCCGAGGACTACCGCCAACGCGTGGCCCAGGCCTGCGAGTTTTTGGAGGGAAAATCGCGCGAATGGCTCGAAACCCTGCGCGCCGAGATGCTGGAGGCCGCCGGCAAAAAGGAATTCGAGAAAGCCGCCGAGTTGCGCGACGTGGTGTTTGCCCTCGAAAAAACCCTGGCCCGCACGCGCAATTTTGAGCGCTTCGACCCGACCCACCCCGCCGCCGACGAGGAGGCCATGCGCCTGCTTGGCGAGGCCCTAGGGCTGAAGAAAATCCCGCGCACGCTGGAGTGCTTCGATATTTCGCACATCAGCGGGACCTTCGTGGTGGCCTCAATGGCGCACTTCAACGAGGGGCGACCCGACAAGGACCGTTACCGGCGCTTCCAGATTAAGAGTTTTATTGGCAACGACGATTACCGGGCGATGGAGGAGGTGGTTGGCCGCCATTACCGGCGGATGCGCGACGAGCAAAAGCCGCTGCCCGACCTGATCGTGATCGACGGCGGGCGCGGCCAGATTGGCGCGGCGCTCAAGGCGTTTGCGGCGATCGAGGTGGCGCCGCCTGCGCTGATCGGTTTGGCCAAAAAGCACGAGACGATCATCTTCCCCGACGAGCGCGCACCGCTGAACCTGCCGCTCAACTCGCCCGCGCTCAATTTACTCCAGCGCCTGCGCGACGAAGCCCACCGCTTCGCCAACACCTACAACGCCGACCTGCGCTCGAAGAAAATCCGCGAGTCGGTCCTCGACGACTTCCCCGGGCTGGGTGCGGTACGGCGGACGGCGTTGTTGGCGCACTTCGGCAGCATCGAGCGGTTGAAGGCGGCCAGCGAAGCGCAACTGGCCGAAGTCGAAGGCCTCGGCCCGCGCCTGGCCGCCGAGCTCCACGCCTACCTGCACGCCCCGCTGCCCTCCTAATCGTCCTCTTACTCTTACTCCTACTCTTACTCCATCCAGTAGAGCTGCACTCCCCGCCCCGCCCACCCTGCCGAACGAGTAGGAGTAGGAGTAGGAGTAGGAGAACGATTGCGGCAACGCGTCGAACCATTCGCTTCCCGTGGCGGAATTTCGGCCAGCGCTACTGATAGAATGACCTAACGCTTGCCCACCCCGCCGCGCTGCGGCATGAAAGCCACTTCCATGCGTAACCCCCTACTCTGCCTGGCCCTATTCAGTCTCGGCGCCGCCGCGCACGCCAATGTCTTGCTCGCGCCGCTGTTCACCGACAACGCCGTTCTCCAACGCGACAAGCCCGTCCCCGTTTGGGGCACGGCCGACGCCGGTGAAAAGGTCACCGTCACCTTCGCCGGTCAATCGCTCGCCACCACCGCCGATGCCGCCGGCAAGTGGAGCGTCCAGCTCGCCGCGCTCCCCGCCAACGCCACACCCGCCGACTTGGTGGTTAAGGGCAAAAACACCGTTACCCGCACCAACGTCGTCGTCGGCGAGGTCTGGCTCGCCTCCGGCCAATCCAACATGGAGTGGCAGTTGTCCAAAACCTACGACGGTGCCCTCGACATCGCCGGCTCGTCCGTGAACCCGCTGATTCGTCACATCACGATCACAAAAAAAGTCGCCGCCGCCCCGCTCGCCAGCGCTACGGGCACCTGGCAAGTCGCCAGCCCGGCCACGACCGGCAATTTTAGCGCCGTCGGCTACTACTTCGCCCTCGACCTCTATCGGGTGCTCAACGTGCCCGTGGGCATCATCAACAGCAGTTGGGGCGGCACCCGGGTCGAGGCGTGGATCCCCCCCGCCGAACTGGCCAAGCCGCACTTCGAGTTTGTGGCCAGCGAGTGGGCCAAAACCTTGGAGGCTTATCCGGCCGCCAAGATCAAGTTCGATGCAGCCCATGCGGCGTGGAAAGTCGAAGCCGACGCCGCCAAGGCCGCCGGCCAGCCCTTCACCAAGCGAGCCCCTTCCGCCCCTTGGAATACCGGCCACCAAGCCACCCCGGCCGGCCTCAACAACGCTATGATCGCCCCCCTCGCCCCCTTCGCCTTGCGCGGCGCCATTTGGTACC
>JBIIMH010000028.1:0-10547 GCA_044338095.1 Rariglobus sp.
CACTGGTGCAAAACTGGCTGGTAGGGCCGGTGCTGATGTTCGCCTTGGCGGTGATATTCTTGCGCGACCAGCCGGAGTATTTCGCCGGGCTGGTGCTGGTGGGCATCGCGCGCTGCATCGCCATGGTGATTGTCTGGAACGATCTTGCTGGCGGCAGCCGCGAGTATTGCGCGGGGCTGGTGGCGGCCAACGCGCTGTTTCAGGTGTTCGCCTTCGCCCCGCTGGCCTGGCTGTTTTTAAAAATCCTGCCGCCGCTGGTCGGGGTGGATTTGGGCGTGCTTGATTTGTCGGCCATCACAATCGGCAGCATTGCCCAGAGTGTATTCATTTACCTGGGGATTCCGTTTCTGGCTGGCTGGCTGACGCGCTTCACGCTGCGGCGCGGTGGGCCGGAACGGCAGACTTGGTTCGACCAAAAGTTTCTGCCGGCGATCAGTCCGGTGACCCTCGGCGCTCTGCTGTTCACTATCGTGGTGATGTTCAGTTTACAGGGGAAGCAGGTGCTGGCGCGGCCGTTCGACGTGTTGCACATCGCGGTGCCGCTGGTGGTTTATTTTGCCATCATGTTCTCGGTGACCTTTTGGCTGAGCGTGAAGGCGGGGGCGGATTACGCGAAAGCCGCAACGCTTGGTTTCACGGCTTCGGGCAACAACTTCGAGTTGGCGATCGCGGTCGCGGTGGGTGTGTTTGGACTGACCTCGGGGGCGGCTTTCGCGGCGGTGGTCGGGCCGCTGGTCGAAGTGCCGGCGTTGATCGCGTTGGTGACGGTTGCGCTGAGGTGGAAGCGCCGGGTGCTTCAGAAGTCGTAGTGCGGTGCTTCATCCCGTAGGGTTGAGATGATTTTCCTCCACATGCCGATGCGTTCCAAAGCACTGCGCTACCTTTGAACCGACAACTCAAAGAGGTGGCGCGGGAATTCAGGCGGCTTGTTTTTACGTGATTTTGCGCTTTTTGCGGTTACTCGGCAGGGTGTTTTCGATCTCGGGGGTTGGTTTCAATGTTAACATGCCTTTCCGGCATTCGACTGAACCCTCTTCTCGCCTGACGCGTTGTTGCGGGTATCACTACGCCCTTCATCGCCATGCTCCACCTTTTCCACACCGCCGACTGGCATCTCGGGCAGTCGTTTCATGAGTTCGACCGCGACTTTGAGCACGCACGCTTCCTGGATTGGCTGCTCGCCGCTTTGGTCGAACACCGACCCGACGCCCTCCTGCTTGCCGGCGATGTGTTTGATACCGTGAACCCCTCCGCGCAGGCCCAGCGCCGGTTTTATGGTTTTTTGCATCAGGCCCACAGCGCCTTGCCGAACCTGCAAATCGTCATCACCGCAGGTAACCATGACGCCGCCGCCCGCCTCGAAGCCCCGTCCGTCCTGCTGGAAGGGCTCAATATCACGGTGGTCGGCACCGTGCCGCGCGACGCTGACGGGCTGATCGATGCGGCGCGCCTGGTCATTCCGCTAAAATCCGCTTCCGGCCGCGTCGAGGCGCTCGCCCTCGCGGTGCCGTTCTTGCGCCCGGCCGATGTGCCGCCCGTGCCGGAAGAGGCGGACCCTTATCTGGACGGCATAAAAGAGCTCTATCGCGTGGCCACCGCCGCCGCCGTGGCGTTGCGCGACGAGAGGTATCCGGGCGCGGCGATTGTTGCCATCGGGCATTGCCACCTGGCCGGCGGCGAGGAGTCGCGCGACTCGGAGCGGCGCTTGATCATCGGCGGCACCGAGTCGCTCACCCCGGATACGTTTCCGGCGGAACTGGCCTACGTTGCCCTGGGCCACCTGCATAAACCCCAGTCGATCGACGGCGGGCGCATCCGTTACTGCGGCAGCCCGATTCCGCTGTCGTTTTCGGAGAAAAACTACGCCCACCGGGTGCTGCGCGTAACCTTCGAAGGCGGGCAACTCGGCGCGGTTGAGCCGCTCGCCATCCCGCTCACCGTATCCTTGCTACGGATTCCGGCGCGGGGCGCTTTGAGTTTGGCGGAGGCGCTGGAGCAGTTAACCAGCACGGTTTTCTCTGCCGAGTTGCCCGCCGAGCAGCATCCCTTTGTGGAGTTTCACCTGTGGGACGATGGGCCGGACCCCACCCGCCGCCACCGCATCGAAACCGCCCTGGCGGGCAAGCCAGTACGTTTAGCCTCAATAAAGCTCGAGCCGATCCCGCGCGACCCGGCCGCTGGTGAAGCCGGACCACTTGCCCCCGTGACGTTGGCCGACCTCGGATCGCTCGATCCGGAGGCCCTGCTACACGCCACGTTTGTGGAAAAATACCAGAACCCGCCTGCGCCCGCCCTGCTGGCCGCACTGCGCGAAATCCTCCTGGCCGACACCACCGCGCAACCCTCCGCCGGCCCCGCCGCCCAATGAAAATTCTTCGCATCAGTCTTCGTAATCTCGCCTCCCTGGCCGGCACGCACACGGTGGATTTTACCCGTCCGCCGCTCAGCACCACCGGCCTGTTTTCGATCAGCGGCCCCACCGGTTGCGGCAAGAGCACGCTGCTGGACGCCCTGTGCCTGGCGCTCTACGAGGACACCCCGAGGCTGGGCGCGGCCTCCGGCACCAAGTTGCCCGACGCCGGCGGCGAGATCACCCAAAGGGATCCCGGCAACCTGCTGCGCCGGGGCACCGCCGAGGGTTTTGCCGAGGTCGTGTTCGTCGGCGTGGATCAAGCCACCTACACCGCCCGCTGGAGTATTCGCCGCGCCCATACCCGGGTGAACGGTTCCCTGCAAAAATCCGAAATGACGCTCTTCCGGGGCAACGTTATCCATGGCACCGAGGGCGTCATCGAGGTGGGCGGTAACAAAAAAGACGTGCTCCCGGCCATCGCCGCCAAGGTCGGGCTCACCTTCGCCCAGTTCACCCGCGCCGTGCTGCTCGCGCAGAACGATTTCGCGGTTTTCCTCAAGGCCGACGACCGCGAACGCGCCCTGATTTTACAGGCGCTCACCGGCACCGAACGCTTCGAGCGCCTCTCCATCGCGGTTTTTGCACGCAACAAAGCCGAGGCCGAGGCGGTGCAACGTTTGCTTAACCAACTGGAGGGCCAAGCCCCGCTCGCAGTCGAAGCCCGCGCCGAGGCCGAGGCCGCGCAACAAGCCGCCGCCGCCGCCTTGCTCGCGGCCGACCAAGCCTGCCGCGAACGCGAAAGCCACGCCGACTGGTTCCGCCGTCGCCACGAACTCACCCAGGCCACCACCCTCGCCGAGCAGACCCTCGCCGAAGCCGCGCGGTTGTCCCACGACGCAGATCCGCGTCGGCAGGACCTGGAAATCGCCAACGAGCTTTCCCGCGAAGCCCGGCCGTTGTCCGCCGCCGTTGAGCGCGAGGCCCGCCAGCTCGCCACCGACACCGGCGCGCACGCCGCCGCCGCAGCCAAAAAAATCGAAGCCGACCGAACCTTGCTCCGCCAACGTGAGCAACGCGACGCGGCCGACATTGCCCGCTTCCGCGCTCGCCAAGCCGCCGAAACCCTCGCCCCCGACCTAGACCGCGCACGCTCCCTTGACAGCCAACTCATGCCTTTAGCCAACAGCTTGGCCGCAGCGATCACCGAACGCACAACCGCCGAGGAAACCGCCCGCCTCGCCGCCGCCAAACCGGTGCTCCTGCGCGATTCGATTGCAGCCCGTTCGGCCGCCACCGCCCAACTTGTCGCCCGCCGCGCCGCACTCACGCCGATCGTCCCCTTCGCGGCGGATTCCACCGCGTGGCTCGACCGCCTCAAAACCGCAGCGCGCGCCCGCACCGCAGACGCCGTCGCCCGCTTGGAACACAAAACCAAAGCCGGCGCCGTCACCGCGTTGTCCGCCAAAACCAACCTGGCGCAGGCAAGCGTTCAAACCCAAAAAAGCGCCCTCGCCGCCAGCCTCGCCGAATGTGAGGGCGCGGCACTGGTTTTGCGAAACGTCGACGCCGAGGCCCTCGCCAGCGAGCGCACCCGCTTGGACCTTACACGCGAGGTGCTGTTCGGCTTGCGCGACCACCTCGACCAACTTGCCGAGCTGGGGCTGCGGATCGCTAACCTGAAATCCGAGCACGCGGCGGCGCAAACGGCGAGCGACCAGGCCGTGCTCGCCCTCGCCGAAATCGACAAAACCCAGTTGCCCGGCGCCCACGCCGCCTGCCACGCACTCAAGGACGCCCTCATCGCCGCCGAGGCGGCGGCCAATCCCGCCAGCGCCGTATTGCGCAGCGCCCTACGTCCGGAAAAACCTTGTCCAGTTTGCGGCGGTGCCGACCACCCCTACGCCGTTCACCCGCCCACCGAAGAAGCCGCCGCACTCGGCTCGCTGCGTAAAAGTGTGCAGCAAAAGGACGCCGCCTTGGCCGCACTTTTGGCCGAGGTCGCGAGGCAGCAATCCGTCCGGGATCTTAACGCCGGGCTCGCGTTCACGCATGCGGCTTCGCTGCGCACACTCGACCAATGCCTCGCCACCGCCCGAACCGTCACTCCCGACCATCTGCTACAGCACCCCGCTGCCCGTGCGATTTTGGCTCAGCCCGAAGCCGAGCAACCGTCCCTGCTCGCCACGCAACTCGCTCAACTCGATCAAGCCCGTACCTCCCTCGACGCCGCCGAAAAAGCACTTCGCGTGGCCGTCAAAACCCACGACACCGCCCGCACCCGTTATGACAAGGAATTGAAGTCGTTTAACCAAGCCGAACTCAGCCACGCCCAGTTGTCCGCCCAACTCGCTGCCGCCACCGCTGAACAGGAAGCCGCCCAGCGCAACGCCGAAGCCGCCGGGCTGGAGTTAACCGCATGCCTCGCCGAAGTTGAGCCGCTGTTTAGCAGTTTAGTTGGCGCGCGTGAGGATTTTAAGGCCGACGCCACCGCGCTGCGGGAGCGCTTGGCAACCGATGTGGCTACGCTGCACGAGTTGGACCGCCAACTCACCGAATCCATTCGTTGGAGCGAGAATTCCGCCGTCGAACTCGACGGGTTGAACGCAGCGGCGAACACGGCCGCCGAAGCGCTCGTTAAGCGCCAGGCCGAGGAAGCCGAAGCCCGCCGCGCGCACCACGGTCTGCGCACTGAGCGGGACCGATTGCTCGGTGGTCGTGCGGTGGCTACGGTGGTGGCCGAGTTAACTCACGCCAGCGAACAGGCGGAGGCCGCCGCGTCGTTGGCGGCGACGGTTTTGGCCGAAGCGGACAAAGCCGTTGCAACCGCAACCGAGGCCGAGCGCAACACGCAGGCGGCTGTTGACGCAACTCACGTTCGGCACGCGTCCGCCGAGGCTGCGCTTGCCTCCTGGGTGCGTGCTTTTGAACTGCGTACCGGCCGCGAACTCACCGCGCTCACGCTCGCAGCCTGGCTGAAGCGGGATGATGCCTGGTTTAAAACCGAGCGCGTGGCGCTGGAGGCGCTACAGTCCGCGGTGAAAACCGCCGAAGGCGCACACCAAGCGCACTGCGCCACGTTGGCGGCGCATGTCGCGACCAGCCCGACAACCGACGACGAGTCCACGGTTGAGGCGGATGTTACCAAGCGCAAAATGGCGAAGGAGGCGGCTGCCCAAGTGCTCGTGGGCGCGACGGCGACGTTGACTGCTGACGATGACCGGCGCGCTGACTGCGCGGCGTTGTTGGAGCAGTTGAACGCGCAGAAGGCCAAAGCCGAACCCTGGGGCCAACTCAACGAATTAATCGGTTCGGCCGATGGCGCCAAGTTTCGCGCCATTACCCAACGTCGCACGCTCGATCTGCTGCTCGGGTTTGCCAATGCGCAACTCGACCTGCTCGCCGGGCGCTACCGGCTGGAGCGTTTGCCTGAGTCGCTCAACCTGCTCGTGTGCGACCGCGACATGGCCGACGAGCGGCGCTCGGTGCATTCGTTGTCTGGCGGCGAGTCGTTTTTGGTATCGTTGGCGTTGGCCCTCGGGCTGGCCTCGCTCACCTCAAACCGCCTGCGCATCGAGTCGCTGTTTATCGATGAGGGATTTGGTAGTTTGGATCCGGCTACGCTGAGCACGGCGATGAACGCCCTCACGCAGCTGGAGTCGCAAGGCCGCAAAGTCGGGGTGATTTCGCATGTCTCCGAAATGGCCGATGCGATTCCGGTGCAGATCCGCATCGTCAAAGTGCGGGCTGGGGCGTCGCGCGTGATCGTGCCGGGTGCGGCTCCGATTTTGACGGATGACGAGCCGGATAAAGTCGAGGTAACAGCTGAAGTAGGCCGGGCAGCGGTGGCGCGCAAAAGCGAAAAGCCCCAGGCACCGGCGCTGGTTTTAGCTCCTGAGGTGCAAGCCGACCATGAGCAACGCTTGCTCGGCCGACTGCGCGAAGAAGGCGGCAAGGCCGGCAACAAAACCCTGCGTGAAGCCCTGGGCTGGGACGAATCGACCTACGAAGCGGTAAAGGCCAACCTTTTGGCGCGAGGCCAATTGATCGCCGGTAAGGGCAGGGGAGGCTCGGTGGCGTTAGTCTGATTGAATGGATGCAGGATTTTTCCCGCGCAGTTGTTTGAAGGCCGCTAGGGCCTCCGCGCGGGCCGTGGCGTGATCGACCAGCGGGTCCGGGTAGCGTCCGTCGATTTGGGCGTACTCGCGCACCGAGGCGGGCGCGGTCCACGGGGCGTGCAGGAATTTGTCGGGTAACCGCGCGATTTCTGGCACCCAGCGGCGCACGTAGGCACCTTCGCCGTCGAAGCGTTCGCCCTGGGTCACAGGCGCAAAAATCCGGAAATACGGAGCGGCATCGGCACCGCAGCCGGCGCTCCATTGCCAGCCCAGGGTGTTACTGGCGAGGTCGGCATCGACGAGAGTATCCCAGAACCAGCGAGCCCCGTGCTGCCACGGCAGACGCAGGTGTTTAACCAGAAACGACGCCACGATCATACGCACGCGGTTGTGCATCCAACCGGTGTGCCAGAGTTCGCGCATGCCGGCATCGACGATCGGGTAACCCGTCTGACCGCGTTGCCAGGCGCGCAGTTTTTTGCCGTTTGCATCCTCGGCCCAGTTGAAGCGTTTGAAGTCTTCGCGCAGGGGCTGCGTGGGGGTTTGCGGAAAATGAAACAGCAGGTGGTGGGCGAATTCACGCCAGCCGATCTCACTGAGGTAAACCTGCGCGCCTCGGTTGGGGGGGAATACGCCGCTGTCTTTGGCGAGCGCCTGAACCGCCGCCCAGACCTGGCGCGGCCCGATTTCGCCCCAGTGCAAGTGCGGTGCGAGCCGTGAGGTGCCGGGGCGTGCCGGCAGGTTGCGCTGATCTTCGTAGCTGGCCATCGCGTTGGCGACGAAGGTCTGGAGTTGGCGTTGCCCGCCCGCTTCGCCGGGAGTCCACGCGGAGTGAAAGCCGGCGTCCCACGGAATCGACGGAAGCAGGTTGAGCTCGGCGAGGGAGAGCGACGGCGGCCATGCGTCCTCAGTAGGCGACGGGAATGCGCCCGCTTTGAGCTGGGTCGCGGGGGCGATTTCACGCGTCAGGCAATGGCGCCAATAGGGCGTGAAAACTTGGAACGGCTTTCCTTGTTTGTTGGCGATCGTGTGCGGCTCAAACAGCAGTGCTGCGTTAAAACTTTTCGCCTCAATGCCGGTGGCGAGTAGGTCGGCCTTTATAGTTTTGTCGCGGGCGATGACGGCCGGCTCATAGCGGCGGTTCCAGTAAACGGCGTCGGCACCGGTGGCCGTGATGAGTTCGCTCAACACCGCGCCGCTGTCCCCCCGAGCCAACAAGAGTCGGGAGCCACGGGCGCGCAGTGAGGCGTCGAGGGCTTTTAGCGAGTGGTGCAGCCACCACCGGGATGCGGCGCCTGCGGGCCAATCACCATCGCCGGCATCATCCAGGATGTAGACGGGGATTACGGGCCCCCCACGGGCGATGGCTGCGGCCAAGGCCGGGTTGTCTTGCAGGCGCAGGTCCTGACGAAACCAGAGAAGGGTGGGGGCGGTATTCAAAGGGGGCTGAAGTAGCGCAGACTTCCAGTCTGCTGAGTTTGCCTAAGCTGGATGGAATCCTGCGCTATTCTTTTTAACGCTCTAAGACGCCACCGAGTTTTGCGATGACGTTAAACTCGGCCTGAGTCAGCGGCATCACCGAGAGTCGTCCCTGGCGCAAAAAGGCGGTATCTTTGAGCGCGGGTTCGCCCTTGATCTGTTCGAGGGTAACGGGGCGGGGCAGGGTGCGCACCGGCTTGAGTTCGACCGCGACCCAACCGTCCTCGTCGGCAGTCGTATCCGGGAAAAAACTGCGGGTGACTTCGGCCAGACCCAACACGGCCTTGGTGGTGACGCTCGCGTAGAAAAACACCTGGTCGCCCGGGACCATGGCTTTGAGATGGTTACGCGCTTGGTAGTTGCGCACGCCGGTCCAGTCGGTGCGGCCGTCACGCATCAGATCGGTCCAGGCGTAGGCCTCGGGTTCAGATTTCACCAACCAGTATTGGGTTGTCATAGGTGCGTGCAAAAGGTGCAGTTCGACTACATGGAACCACGTGACGATGAAAAGGTAAAAGCCCGGCCGGCGGCGGCGGTTTTTGGCCGGCACGGCTCGCTGGCGACGGACGCACAACGTGCGTGTTGCGTATGAATAAAACCCTTTTGCCGATCCGCTTATTGTTTATCGCCCTGTGCGCCGCCGCAGGCTGGCTGGTGTGTTACTCGGTGTCGGACTGGGACACGCAGCGGATTCGTGCTTCCTCAATTGGCTTGGCCATCGGCTGCCTGGTGGTGCTGGTGGATCTGCTGCTCAAGGGCTTTTCGCTGCGTGGACTTTCGGCCGTCACCTTCGGGTTGGCGGTGGGCACGGTGATCGCGTTCATGATCCACATCTCGCCGCTACTTCAAGATGGCGATCCGCAGGTTATTTTTCTCGTGCGCCTGGGGCTGTTTTTGATCTGCCCGTATCTGGCCACGGTGATCGCTCTGCGCGGCAAGGATGAGTTTAACTTGGTTATCCCGTACGTGCGTTTCGTTCCGCACGATGTCGAGGTGCCGGTGATCGTAGTGGATGTCCGCGCGCTCATCGATGGGCGCATCGCACGGGTCTGCAAAACGGGTTTCTTGGGGTCTGCTGTCGTGGTACCCCGTTTTGTTATCAATGAACTACAAGCTATGGCCGATTCCATGGATGCGCATCTGCAGGCGCGGGGGCGCCGTGGTCTCGATACGCTGGGCGAGCTGCACAAAATCAAAAACCTGGATTTGCGCATCCATGAAAGCGAACTGGCCAAGAAGTCCGATATCGACGCCAAGCTGGTGTTTTTGGCTCAGTCGATGCGGGCGAAATTACTCACGGCCAACTACAGCCTGACCAAATTGGCGGAGTTTAACGGTGTGGTTTGCCTGAGCATGGCCGATCTGGGCAAGGCGTTGCGCCCCGAGTTGGTCGCCGGTGAGGTCATCGACGTGGAATTGGTGAAGCCGGGCAAGGAAGAGGGCCAGGCACTCGGTTATCTTGATGCACATGCGATGGTCGTGGTTAACCACGGACGGGCCTATATCGGCCAAGTGGTGACGGTTCAGGTCATCAGTGTATTGCCTTCCTCGGCGGGCAAAATGGTGTTCGCCCAGCTGGTGGAGACGTAAGCCGTTGGAAAATAAGGAGAAATGTGCTCCAGCTCGGCCTGGTCAGGCTGATCAAGCGTGGTCAGGAGCCGAGCTTGAGCTTAGCGTTCCGTAGGGAAGCCGCCTCAAGACCTTACCTTTCGATGCGGGGAATCGCGCTGAGCAGCGTGCGGGTATACTCGTGCCGCGGGTTTTCCATCACCTCAAGGGTGGGCCCCATTTCCACGATTTTGCCCCGGTACATCACCGCGATCCGGTCGGAAATGTGTTTCACCACTGACAGGTCGTGGGAGATGAAAATGAGCGTGAGGTCGAGCCGGTGGACCAGATCGGCGAGCAGGTTGAGGATCTGCGCCTGGATGGAGACATCGAGGGCCGAGACCGGTTCGTCGGCGATGATAATGCGCGGGTTCAACGCAAGGGCGCGGGCAATGGCGATGCGCTGGCGCTGGCCGCCGGAGAATTCGTGCGGGTATTTTTGCAGGTCGCGCACCGGCAGACCGACTTGACCCATGAGCTCGATGACGCGGTTTTTTACCTCGGCCGGAGGGCAAATCCGGTGAACGACCAAGGGTTCGGCCAACGTGGCGAACACCGTCATGCGCGGGTTGAGCGAGGCGAACGGGTCTTGGAAAACCATCTGCAAATCCCGGCGCTGGGTGGCGAACTCGGCCGCCGTGCCTTCTGTGAGGTTTTTGCCTTCCAGAATAACCGCCCCCGAGGTGGGGGGGATCAATTGCATGAGCGTGCGCCCGAGCGTGGATTTACCCGAGCCGGATTCGCCGACCAACCCAATGACCTCGCCGCGTTTGATATCAAATGTCACCCCGTCCACGGCGCGCACCACGCCGGAGCGGGAGGTGAAGTGGGTTTCGAGCGCTTTGATTTCCAGAATATTGTCGTTGGGGTCGATCGGCGCGCGGGCCGTCGACGGGTGCGCGGGCGCGTCCGGCGGGAGGGCGAAGCGGGCGAGCAGCGCGGCTTCGTCAATGGGTTTCGAGAGGTCGGGCGGCAGGCCGGGTATGGTGAAC
>JBIIMH010000383.1:0-2869 GCA_044338095.1 Rariglobus sp.
GGGCGCCGCACCCCGACGTCCAGAATGAGCCAGATCAGTCGGCTGGCCCCGACGTGAGGCGCCCCGAGACGGTGGGGTTGCCACGGGCGGGTGAAGCAAAACTCATTAGGATGGAGCGTTTCCGCCCGGGCATCGATGCCGGCCGTGATTTCGCCGCTGGCGAGAAACGTAAACTCGAGGCCCTCGTTACGGTGCGCCGGCAGCCCCCAGGTTTGCGGCTTAGCGGCATCCCAGCTGCCGAGGCTGCAAAGTCCGGGCAGTTCCGCGTCAGGCAGGCGCTCTCCCGGATAACCCGCTCGGGCCAGTGCATTTAACCGGACCTCGCCCTTTGCGGCGGCCGCCATCAAGGGCTGGCAACTGTCCGAAAAATAGGTGCCTTCGGCGGTGCGATAGGCGACAGATGGAGGGAGTGCGGCCACAGTTAAAACGGGGGAAAATTCAAGGTTAAACCCAAGCTCGGCCATTGGGCCCAAATCCTAGATTAATGCGATGTGTAAAATCCGTCGTTTTTTAAAATCTTAAGCATTTAGTCCTGTGTTCTCGGTATAGTCGGCTCATCCCCATGAATACCCCTCCTATGAAATCCAGTGGATCCACAGCCCTTTTCAATTTCCGGCTGCTGCTCGGTGTGTGGTGTTGCCTGATCGCCCTAGGCGTGGGTGCCAATGTCGCGGTGGCGGCAGAGCGTCCCCTGCGCGTTCTGATTCTGACCGGCCAGAATAACCACAACTGGGCAATGACCACCCCTGAGCTCAAGCGGATACTCGTCGACAGCGGCCGGTTCACCGTCGAGGTGACCGAAACCCCCGAAGCCTGCACGGCCGAGACGTTTTCGCGTTACGATGTCCTGCTCAGCAATTGGAACACCTTTGGCGACAAGGTGACGGTGCGCGAATGGCCGGCACCGATGCGCGAGGCTTTGGTGGAGTTTGTGCGCAAGGGCGGCGGCTTCGTGGTGGTCCATGCCGGCGGGGCCTCGTTCCCGGACTGGGCGGATTATCAAAAAATCATCGGCGGCACTTGGGGCAAGGGGACCGGGCACGGCCCCGTGCATGCATATACCGTGAAGTTTACCGACCCGAACCATCCCATCGTGCGCGGCCTGGCTCCGTTTCAAATCACCGACGAGCTCTGGCATCGTATGCCGATACAGCCCGGCACGATCATCCTGGCGACGGCTTTTTCCGCACTGGATCAGAAGGGCACCGGCCAAGACGAACCAAAGGTCATGGTGACCGAGTTCGGCCAAGGGCGCGGCTTCAACCTGGTGCTGGGCCACGACCTCAAGGCCATGCAATCCGCCGGCTTCCAAACCCTGCTGGTGCGCGGCACCGAGTGGGCCGCGCGCGGAACCGTGACGGACACAAAATAATTTTTCTCCTACCCCCTCCGTCCACCTTCCCCATGAAAAACACCCCTTACCTCAGTCGTCGTAAGTTTGTTGGCAACATGCTGGGCGGCGTCCTCGCTGCCGGACTCGCGCCTCAATTTATCTCCTCGCGCCTATTGGCGAGCACCACTGCCCCGAGCAACAAGATCCAGCTCGGCCACATTGGGCTCGGCCTCATGGGCATGTCTGATTTGCGCACTTACCTCGCCCAAACCTCCGACATTGCCGCTTCCGTCGCCCTGTGCGATCCGTTCACAAGCCGCCGCGAAAAGGGGGCCGAATTTGTCTCCGCCGCCCAGCCGGGCAATCAACCCAAACTCTACGCCGACTTCCGCGAACTGCTTGCCGATAAATCCATCGACGCGGTGGTCGTGGCCACACCCGACCATTGGCATGTTCCGATCGGGTTGGCGGCGATGCGCGCGGGCAAACATGTCAATATCCAGAAGCCGCTGGGCATGAGCCTGAATCAGAACAAGGCCATGTTCGATGCCTGCAAAAAGCATAACCGGATCTTCCACTACGGTACCCAGCAGCGAAGCGGAGAGCTGTGTAAACGTGGCGTCGAGTTGGTGCTGAACGGCTACATCGGCGACTTGCAGCATGTGGATGTTTGGGCGCCCGCCGGCGGCAGTGGTGGTTCGCTCGCTGAAATTCCGGTTCCCGAGGGGTTGGATTACGAGCTCTACATCGGGCCCGCGCCGATGAAACCCTGCGCCCGGGATCGACTCACCCATCTGGCCTCATGGTATTGCTCAGACTACTCGATCGGGTTTATCGCCGGCTGGGGCGCGCACCCGCTGGATATCGCGGTCTGGGGCATGGATGCCGATCTCGCGGGTCCATATTCGATCACGGCGACCGGCAACGCGCCTACTCCCAACGCACTCTTCAACAACATCGCCACATGGGATGCCCAGTTGAAATTCGCCAACGGGGTAACCATGGATTTCACCAGTGAGGAGTCGGCTAAAAACGCAGCCCAATATTGGCCCGACGTTAAAACGCCCGCAGACGGCACCACCTTCGTCGGATCCAAAGGGTGGGTCTCCATCAGTCGCAGTGGCCTTTCGACCAGTAACCCGGAATGGCGGCTGCTCCGGCAATGTGCGGGCGACCGTCGCGTGCGTTACCACAATAAGTTCTTCCGCGCCTTTGTGGAGGCGGTGCGTGACCGCACCCCGTCGGTTGCGCCGATTGAGGACGCCATCCGCTCCGATGCCATGAGTCATCTTTCGCTGCTTTCGATCCAGACGGGCCAGACGATCCACTGGGATCACAAGAAGTATGAGTTGGTCGGTGCCTCGCCGGAGTTGAAGGCCCGTATGGACGTTCCCGTTCGCGGGGACTGGATGAAGGTTTGAACCCTCACCCGTCCTGCCCGCTGCTGCGTGGGCCGGTTGGATACATTAAAAAGCTCGATCCCATCCCGGCAGCGGCAAGGGCCAGTTCGTTGACTTATTGGGGGTCGTGGCCGTG
>JBIIMH010000384.1:0-2868 GCA_044338095.1 Rariglobus sp.
CCTTGTCGCACTGCGCAACCGCTTCAAAAACGCCTTCGCCCAAATCGACGTTCAGCTAAAGCGTCGCTACGACCTCATCCCCAATTTGGTCGAAACCGCCAAGGGTTACCTCAAGCACGAACGCGAGACGCTCGAAGCGGTGATCAAGGCCCGCAACATCGCCGCTTCTGCCGCTCAAACCGCCGCCGCCAATCCCGCCGATTCTGCTGCTGTGGGTAGCCTGCTCACCGCCGAAGCCGGCTTGGGCGGTGCGCTCTCCCGCCTCATGGTCGTCTCCGAGGCTTACCCCGAGCTCAAGGCCAACCAGAACATGATGCAGCTCACCGAGGAGCTCACTTCGACCGAGAATAAAATCTCCTTTGCCCGCCAAGCCTACAACGACAGCGTCATGGCCTATAACACAAAGCGAGAAACCTTCCCCGCCGTTCTGCTGGCCGGCGCACTCGGCTTCCAGCCCGCCACCTTGTTCCAAATCGAAGACCCCACCGAGCGCCAAGCCCCCAAGGTCCAGTTTAACTAATCCCGGCACTCCCGCCGTTTCCCCCGCCGGCCTGTCCGCCTTTTTCCTCGCATGGACTTCTTCGAGGCCCAAGCCCTTGCCAAACAGCGCACGACGCGCTTGGTCGCGCTCTTTGCCCTGGCGGTGCTCGGAACGATCGCAGCAGGCTATTTCGCCTTCATCGTCCTGACCGCCTACTTCGGCGTACGCGCGACCACCAATGGCGGCGGCCTTGAGCGCGACCTCCGCGGACTCGACCACCTCCAGCTCTGGCAACCGGGAGCACTGATCTCCTTCACCCTGCTCACGCTGGTGGTGGTTGGCCTCTCCGCATTGGGTAAATGGTTACAACTGCGCGCCGGCGGACGCGCCATCGCAGCCTCGGTCGGTGCCCGCGAACTCGCCCCGCAAACCACCGACCTGCGCGAGCGCCAGTTGCTCAACATCGTCGAGGAGATGTCCATCGCCTCCGGCCTGCCGCTGCCTGCCGTTTACGTGCTCGATAATGAAACCGGCATCAACGCCTTTGCCGCCGGCCTTACCACCAGCGACGCGGTGGTCACAGTGACTCGCGGAACCCTTGAAAAACTCACCCGCGACGAGCTCCAGGGCGTCGTTGCCCATGAGTTTAGCCACATCCTCAACGGCGATATGCGCCTGAACGTCCGCCTCACCGCGATCCTCCACGGCATCCTGGTCGTCGGCCTGATCGGGCGCGGAATCCTCAGCGGCATGGGCAACATGCGCGTCCGCTCCAGCGACCGCGACAAAAACGGGGGCGGGCTGATCATCGTCATTTTCGCCGTTGGCTTGGTCATGATCGCACTGGGCTACGTCGGCTATTTTTTCGGCCGCCTGATTCAGGCTGCCGTCTCCCGCCAGCGCGAATTTTTGGCTGACGCCGCCGCCGTGCAATTCACCCGCAATCCCTCCGGTATTTGCGGGGCTCTAAAAAAAATCGGCGGCTACTCCCTCGGCTCACGTGTACAAGCCAACAAGGCCTCCGAGCTTAGCCACTTCTTTTTCGCCCAAGGATTTCTCACGTCTTTTGGCGGACTTTGGGCCACCCATCCCCCGCTCGGTGAACGCATCCGCGCAATCGATCCCGCCTTCAACGACCACTACCCACCCCATTCAGATGAAGTGGAAGCCGCCCCCGAAACCGTGCGCCAGGCAGCCTCCGCGTTTAGCTCTGCCCGCTCACAGACAACGGGTGCGCGTGCCCCCATAAACACCCGCGCAGTCGGCCGCATGGATCCGCAAAAAATGGTCGCCACGATTGGCTCGCTAAATCCCGACCACACCGCGCTCGCCCAATTACTCGCCCAGTCACTCCCCCTCGAACTGCGCACTGCAGCCCGCACACCAGCCACGGCTGCCGCGCTGGCCTGCGGACTCCTGCTCACCAGCGGCGCATCCACGCTGCGGACACGCCAATTGGAGTTGATCCGACGTATCGCCGGCTCGGCCTGTGCAGACTTGGTAACCTCCTTCGAAACCAGCCTGCGCTCCCTTCCCCACGAGTCGCGCCTGCCACTTCTGCTGCTCACCCCTCCGGCGCTGCGTAAACTCCCGCCCTCAGACCTGGCTCGTCTGCTCGAAACCCTCGACGAACTCGTGCACGCCGACCAGCAGGTGAGCCTGTTCGAATTTGCCCTGCAAAAAGTCCTCACTCACCACCTCGCCCTCGCTGCCAAGCCCTCCGGCCGACGCGAAATCTGTTCGCCCGCCGACGTTTCGAACGAAATCAGCGTGGTGCTCTCCTTCGGCTGCCGCCTGACCTCAGCCCCCGACGCAGATGCGCAAAACGCATTCAATGCAGGGGCCACCATCTTTTCAGGGATTTTCCCCGTGCTGCGATTGATCCCGGCAAAGGACTGCACCCTGGCGCACCTCGACCTCGCGCTGGACCGCTTGGCACTGACTTACGGTCCCGTAAAAAAACGCCTGCTCACCGCCCTCGCGATCACCATCAGCCATGACGGCACTATAGATCCCGACGAAGCAGATGTACTGCGCGCACTCTCCTCCGCGCTCGACTGCCCCATGCCACTGGCGTCAGTTTAGCGATTGTCGGCGCTCCCCTCGCCGCCAAACGCCCCGCCCGTGTAACCTGTACCGCGCCCCCGACGTCTACAGCCAGTACACCCCAGTACCGCATGTCCGATCATCATCACCCCAACCACCCCTGTTGCGGCATTTCGACCAACCCCGAGGATTATTTCCTCACCCGCCGCCAATTTCTGAGCCGCGTCGGCATGGGCCTTGGAGCCCTCAGCCTTGCCTCGGTCATCGATCCCTTTTCCGCCGTTGCCGGCCCCGCCGCCAATCCGGCATCGGGCGCCAGCGGCAACCTACTTCTACCGCAC
>JBIIMH010000385.1:0-2867 GCA_044338095.1 Rariglobus sp.
GCATTGCGGCTGGCTCTGGGCGAAATGGCCGACGAAACCCTGCTGTCGAGCGCGCGGGTGTATCCGGGGCGTTTACAGGAGGCCGGCTACTGGTTCCGCCACGAAAACGTGGAGGCTGCCTTGCGCTCGTCGTTGGGCCATGCACCTTCCGCCCCTTAAATCATGAATCACCCGACGGTCGTCATTGGCGCAGGGCTAGCCGGTTTGCTGCTCGCACGCGGGCTCGCTGCGGCGGGGGCGAACGTCGTCGGGGTTGAGAAAAGCCGGGGCTTTGGCGGGCGCATGGCCACCAAGCGCGTTGGCGAGCCCAAAAACACTCACCCCGAGCGCTGCGTGTGGTTGCCCGAGCTCGGAGTGGGCTTTGCGGGCGACGGATTTGGCGGCCCCAAAATTGAAGGCGCGGCGATGTCTGCCTTGGCGTTGGCCCACGTGGTGGCGCAGCACCCCCAATCGGCGTCATGAGCAACGAGGTTATAATCGTTGGCGCAGGTCTGGCGGGGTTGACCTGTGCCCGGCGACTGCAACAGGCCGGCCGCACCTGCGTGATCCTTGAAGCGGCCGAGGCGGTTGGCGGGCGCGTGCGGACCGACGAGGTCGAGGGTTTTCGGCTCGATCGCGGTTTTCAGGTGTTGCTCACGGCCTATCCGGAGGCCCGGCGTTGGCTCGATTACGCGGCGTTGGATCTGCGCGCGTTTAACCCCGGGGCGCGGGTGCAAACCGAGACGGGATTGCATCGGGTTGCCGACCCGTTCCGGCAACCCGAGCACCTCTGGGCAACGTTACGCGCGCCCGTGGGTTCGCTCTTCGACAAGCTGCGCATCGCCACCCTGCGCAGCCGCGCCCGCCGGGGCTCGCTGGCGGAGGTGTTGCAACGTCCCGAGACAACCACCCTCGCCGCGCTGCAGGCGCACGGTTTTGGCGCGGACATGATCGAGCGGTTTTTGCGCCCCTGGCTGGGCGGGATTTTTTTGGAACGCGAGCTGACCACGTCCAGCCGGATGATGGAATTTGTGTTTCGCATGTTGGCCGAGGGCGACGCGGCGGTGCCCAGCCGAGGCATGCAGGCGATCCCGGATCAATTGGCGGCGGGGCTTGCCGCCGGTACGGTGCGGCTGAATACGCCGGTGGCAGCAGTCGCGCCGGACGGCGTGCGGCTGGTCTCAGGCGAACACCTGCGCGCGGACCACGTCGTGATCGCCACGGATGGCGCGGGCGCGGCGACCCTTTTACGCGAAGTCACGGCGCCGACCTGGCGCTCGACGGTGACGGTCTATTTTCAGGCGCCGCACAGCCCGGTGAACGAAGCGACGTTACTGCTCAACGGCCGGGCCGGCGGACGGGTTAACCACGTGGCGGTGATGAGTGATGTCGCGGCCGACTGCGCTCCTGCCGGCAAGGCCCTGCTGGCGGTTTCAATCCTCGGCGCGGCCACAGAAACCGACGAAGTGCTGGCCGCGCAGGTACAGGCCGAATTGACCGTGTGGTGGGGCAAGCAGGTGAAGGAGTGGCGGATGTTAAAATCGGTGCGCGTACGCCACGCGCTGCCGGTGCGTTTACCGCTGGTGAGCGAGCCGGTATGGCCCGTTCGCCCCGGAGTCTGGGTGTGCGGGGATCACCGCGACACCGCTTCGATTCAGGGGGCGATGCAGAGCGGCCGGGCTACTGCGGATGCGATTATCTTGCCCGCCTAGGCGCGTGGGGCTTTGAGTCGGCGCATGTCCGCAGCCCTTTACCCCGACATCGTTGCCACCATTGGCCAGACCCCGTTGATCAAACTCAACCGCATCGCCGCCGTATTGCCGGCGACGATTTATTTGAAGGCGGAATTTTTTAACCCGCTGGGGAGCGTTAAGGACCGCATCGGCCGGGCGATGATCGAGGCGGCCGAGCGCGAGGGTAAACTCAAGCCGGGCACGGTGGTCATCGAGCCTACGTCGGGCAACACCGGCATCGCGCTGGCCTTCGTGTGTTCGCAACGCGGATACAAGTTGATCCTCACCATGCCGGAGACGATGTCGCTGGAGCGGCGCGTGCTGCTGCGCATGCTGGGGGCGGAGATCGTGCTGACGCCGGGCGCCGAGGGCATGCCCGGGGCGATTCGCAAAGCCGAAGAACTGCTGGCGCAGCACGGCGGCCGAGGGTTTATCCCGCAGCAATTCGAGAACCCGGCCAACCCCGAGGCCCACCGGCGCACGACGGCCGAGGAAATCTGGGCGGCCACCGGCGGCAAGATCGACGCCTTTGTGGCTGGGGTGGGCACCGGTGGCACTATCACCGGAGTTTCCGAGGTTTTGAAGTCGCGCTGTCAGCTTCGCAGCATCGCGGTGGAACCGGCCGCCAGCCCGGTGTTATCGGGAGGCAAGCCCGGGCGGCATTTGATTCAAGGAATCGGCGCGGGCTTTATCCCCAAAAACTGCAATACCGCGATCATCGACGAGGTGATTACGGTGAGTGACGACCAGGCGCTGGAAACCGCCCGCGAGCTGGCGCTAAAGGACGGTATTTTAGGCGGAATTTCGACCGGAGCCAACGTCTGGGCGGCCCTGCAACTTGCCAGAAGAGCGGAGTTTGCCGGAAAGGTAATTGTGACCGTGGGGTGCAGCTGCGGTGAGCGCTACCTGTCGACCGTTTTGGCCGACAAGGCGCGTCTCGAGGTTGCGGTCTAAACCCTAGACAGCCTAGGTATTCCCCCTGATAGGCCCCGGGTGAATCCGACTCGGGCCAGGGGGTGTACTTAATGCAAAATGAGGGCAGGTACTGAGGCCAGTTGAGGGGTTGGCTCGATAGCGGTAAAGTCCGGATCGGACTAGAGTGGAGCCATGAGAAAGGCCCACACACTCGCCGGATTGGTGCTCACTTTCTCCGCT
>JBIIMH010000386.1:0-2866 GCA_044338095.1 Rariglobus sp.
CACAGTGCTGAGCACACCTGAGCTGTCACGGGTATATATACGAACGCCAAAATCTATGACATTATTGGCAATCACTAATCCTCGATTGGGTGAAGTGACTTCCGGGCGCCGCACAATACCCGGATCAGTAACGGCAACCGGTGCCCCAGTGGGCGGGTTATCGTAAACAGCATCAAATAGGTTAAATCCACTATTAAGCGTATTGTTCGAGTTAACCTCAGAGCGGAAAAGAGTATAACGAAATTCCCCTGAACTGCCTGCGACCACAGGCAAACGAACAATTTGGTAGGAAACGGCCCGAAGCGCGGAAATCGTCGTCGAGTCGTTATTCGTATCGTTAATGTGCGTGAAGAAACGTAACCACACCCCGCCCTGACCAAAGCGGTAACTCTCCAATGAGGGGAAGTTGCTGGCGTCGGCACGCGGTATTATTAATGATGTATTTAAACTAGACGGATCCGCAATCTGCGCAGCAGTCGCGTTGAGGAGTGCGCCCGATGGTTTCGGATTAGTGGGAGCCCAAACAGCTCCCTCGACTTTAGCATCTCCGGTGCCGGTTTGGCCCTGCTGTATGGTGGCAGCAAACCATACATTACTATCTTTTTTTATAACAGCAGACTGTAAATCACGGCTGATCATATCCAAAACCAAGCGGGCTTGGCCGCCTGCAGTCAGCGATCCGGATGATTTACTCCACCCACCCATGACGTTGACTGTGATGGTCAACATCAAGCTGACCAACAAAGCGGTCACGCCGATGGCTACCATCAACTCAATCAGCGTAAATGCAGCGCGATCATTGGATTCTATTTTTTTGGAAAACATAAAATTAGCGGGTCAGCGCTGCGGGTAAGATCAGGATGCTTTTGGGCTGTTTGCTACGGCTACGACAGTTACAACTTCAATGAGGGTAAAACCACTCCGACTGATTATATTCAGGAAAACAAGATTCATTTCTGCCCGGAGCGGAATCATCCGTTTACGCCGGTGAGCGGCGGGGCCTTCGGCTCCAGGGGCATGGCTTCATCGATTCGACGCACGATGATGATATCTTGAATCTCGGGGTTGGTGTTTTCGGTGATAAAAAGAGCGCGCGGAAACAGGGATGACGGGTGTATTCCCCATTTAGGCAATCTTGGCCTGCCCATTGGCCGATTTGAGGTCGATCGACGTGTAGACGTAGTTTTGGGTGCGCGGCAAGCTTCACGTTTCTTTTTTTGCGGTGCGATGGTTCGGGGGGGGGAACTTTAGGTCCGCCGATGCGGCTCCTTGCCGAACGCGGGCTCGGTCCAAACGTTCTTCAGGTTGTTATCCCACCCGCGTTGATGGAATTGGAGGGGGCGAGAGTGGGATCTGAAATCAGGCGACCGCGCCGATTTTCCCAGATAAGGACTGGAAATCCGGCGGTCGGCGCATTGCCGATGTAGTTGGCGGCGTAGGGAGGTTGTTGAGCAAACGCAGTGGCTGCGGAGCTATCGATGGTTTCCAAGGCAGCCTGCAGGATGCCGGATAAACCTAAGGGGCTGGTAGCCATCTCATAGCAGGGGATTTGTCGAGACTATGTCCGGTACCGGATACGCCGATGCCGAATTCGTAGTCGGCGGCGGGCATATCTACCGGGTAGGGATTCCACAAAGCCACGGTTGGAGCCATGAACTGCCCCCGTCCTCGTACCAGCTGGCAGCCACGCACGGAGATTGGTCAATATTGGGATGATCCGCCGAGCCTGAAGCTTGGTCGCTGCCTTCCTAAGCTTGATCCAACCTGTCGCCAAATCGATCTGCTCCCAAGTCAGCTTCCAAATCTCTTCGTTTCGAATGCCGCTGAAGGACCGGATTGCGATCAAGTGTCGGACCGTTTGGGCGCGCTCACCAAAATCTGCCGCCTTTCGAGGCTCGCTTCAAAGTGACAAAACACGGCCAGACCCGAATGGCGCTTAGTTAAGGGGGCTGATCGGTGTATCTGACTTAGGCCGCCCCTTCAGGGCTTTTATCGTTAACTTATGATGCCTAGGGTTTTGCCCTAGGCTAGCGTAAGACGCCCCGTTGGGGCTACCCTGCCTAACTAAGCGCCATTCCTGCCAGACCCCTTTTTCCCTGTCCTCCACGCTCTTAAAGAAGGGGCCTTTGGGTAAAGTTTTCCCGGAATGTGCCGATATCTCTTCGTAATCCCGAAGGCTCCCAACGGTTACCCCCAATGAGATCCACGCGCTCTTATCTCCCTAACCCGCTTGCTGATTCCCGCCTTCTCAAACAATGAGAACCCTTTTCCTAACGCGATCTTCAGCGCCAAGGGTGTTTGGCTTCCGCTGGATTCGCCGTTGTGGCGTTTTTCTCGGCAATGGATGGCACGAACCCACCAGTCCGCTGCGCCTAGTCTGCCAACGAGTTTGCGCCGCCAGCCTGATCCTGGGTTTTAACCCGCTCGCGCACGCCACCAGCGGCTACTGGAATTTCAACGGCACCGAAAACTGGGCCACGGCGGGCAACTGGGCCGCCAATGCCGATGGCACCGGAGTGATCGCGACGGTCCCAGGGTTCGGCGATTTCGCGACGTTTAACACCATCGGTCTCAACAGCAACGTGATTGCTCGGCTGTCTTCGAACATCAGCGTGAATGGCTTGGTCTTCAATAACACCGGCACGACGAGGATTTACACCGACGATGTTGTAAGTCGGAGCATTGCCCTGGGGGCGGGTGGTATCACCATCAATTCTGGGGCTGGTTCGGTGCAGTTTGCGGAGACCAATGCCGATAACAAAAAGATCTTTTTCAATCTGACTGCCAATCAATCGTGGATCAACAATGGCTCTGGAACCTTGAGCTTGAGCAGTGACATGGCGTTCAACATCAACACGTCCAATGG
>JBIIMH010000387.1:0-2860 GCA_044338095.1 Rariglobus sp.
ACGCGACGATGCTGCACTGCCTCGGCTTCGACCACACCAAGCTCACCTACCGCTTTAACGGCCGTGACTTCCGCCTCACCGACACAGCCGGCGAAGTCGTCCACCCGATCCTCACCTGATCCGCCCCCCGGCAACGTCCAACATCCAACATTCAACCTCCAACGGCTGATCCCTCTGCAAGGTTAACGGCCGGCCCGTTGAAGGTTCAAAGTTGAATTTTGGATGTTGAATGCTCTCCTAAAAATCAGCGTCCGACCGCCCGCCGATTTCCGGCTACTCGCTACCCGCTACTCACTACTCGCTACTTCCAAAACGCCCCCCCAGCCGCCACGTCACCCCGCGTATGCGCCGTCTGCCCCCACTCCTCTGGTTAGCGCCCCTGTTTCTCGCCTCGCTCGCCGCCTTGCCAGCCGCAGGCTCGGCCCCTGCTCCGGCTGCTCCTGCCGCGCCCCTCTCGCCTGCCGACCAGCAGTTTTTCGAAACAAAAATCCGCCCGGTTCTCGACGACCAGTGTTACCGCTGCCACAGCATCCAAGGCGGAAAAATCAAAGGCGGCCTGCGGCTCGACACCCGCGCGGCACTTCTCGAAGGCGGCGACAGCGGCCCGGCCATTGTCCCCGGCAAACCCGACCAAAGCCTGCTCATCGAGGCCATCCGCTACACCAATCCCGACCTGCGCATGCCCCCGAAGGGCAAACAGCTCCCCGACTCCATTGTCGCCGACTTCGTTGAATGGATACGCCGCGGCGCCCCCGATCCGCGTATCACCGAAGCCCCCGCAGCAAACGGCTCCAGCCCGGCGCACCTTTACACCCCGAACAAAGACCACTGGGCATTTAAGCCCGTCATCGCTCCACCGGTGCCCGAAACCCGCCACCCCAGATGGTGCCAAAATCCGGTGGACAACTTCATCCTCGCAGGCCTCGAAGCGGCCGGACTCAAACCCAGCCCCGCCACCGATCGGCGCACCCTCATCCGCCGCATCACCTTCGACCTCACCGGCCTTCCACCCACCGATCCCGAGATCTACGCCTTTCTTAACGACCGTGCCCCCGACGCCTACGCCAAAGTCGTCGATCGCCTGCTCGCCTCACCCCACTACGGAGAACACTCGGCCCGCGCCTGGCTCGACATCGCCCGCTTCGCTGAAACCAAAGGCAGCGTGAAACGCGATCAAGACCCCCGCTATGCCGGCGCCTGGACCTACCGCGACTATGTCATCGACGCCTTTAACTCCGATAAGCCCTACCCCGCTTTCATCACCGAACAACTCGCCGCCGATGCCCTCGTCCTAAAATCCCTCGATCGCAAAACCCTCCCCGCCGACCAATCCCCCGGCGACCGCCGCATCCTCGCCGCCATGGGCTTCCTCACCCTCGGCAATCAGTTCGACGGCAGTACCAACGACATCATCAACGACCGCATAGACGTCACCACCAAGGCATTTCTCGGCCTGACCGTCTCGTGCGCCCGCTGCCACGACCACAAGTTCGACCCCGTTCCGACCAAGGACTACTACTCGCTCTACGGTATCTTCGCCAGCAGCACGCGGCCCAAACGCTACGACGAACAGCCCTCCCTACTGCCCGTCGCCGACACCCCCGACTATCGCGACTACAAAGCCAAAATCGCCGAACTCGACACCCTTGGAACCGCCCTTAGCGAGGAGTTCAAAGCGTTCCGTGCCGCCGGTGCTGAGATGAACGCCGATAAACGCCGTGAACTCCTTCGCCGCGAAACCCGCCTCGCCGCCGACTACGGCGACCTTGAGGCGACCCACCCCGGCGCCCCGCCCCGCGCCGACGTTCTCACCGACGTAAAAACCCCCAAAGATTATCCCGTGCTGATTCGCGGCGAGGCCCAAAACAAAGGTGAAGTTGTCCCGCGTCGCTTCCTCGAAATCCTCTCGCCAGAGCCCGCCAGTCGCCCCGCCTACAAGCTCGGCAGTGGCCGCCTCGAACTCGCCCGCGACATTGCCAGCCCCACCAACCCGCTCACGGCCCGCGTTTTGGTGAATCGCCTCTGGCAGCAACACTTCGGCCAAGGGTTCGTGCCCACCCCCGACGACCTCGGCAACCAATCCGCGCCACCCAGCCACCCCGCCCTGCTCGATTACCTCGCTGCCCGTTTCGTTCAAGACGGCTGGTCCATTAAAAACCTCCATCGCCTCATTGTCCTCAGTTCCACCTATCAACAGGGCGACTCAGGCAACCTCTCGTTCGCCGAAAAAGACCCCTACAACCGCCTGCTTTGGCGGAGTAACCTGCGGCGCCTCGACCTTGAGCAGATGCATGACTCCATCCTCGCCATTTCAGGTCGCCTCGACCCGTTAATCGGCGGCAAGTCCGTCCGCCTCAGCAGCGAGGGTTTCGCGACCCGACGTGCGCTTTACACGTTTATAGACCGGCGTAACCCGCCCGAATTTTTCACCCAGTTCGACTTCCCCAACCCCGATGTCCCCAGCGGTCGGCGCCACGAAACCACCGTGCCCCAGCAGGCCCTGTTCTTCATGAACAACCCGCTCATCATCGAAACCGCCCGCAAGCTCACCCAGCGCCCTGCGTTCACGCAGCTCACACGCACGAACGAACGCGTCATCTTTCTTTACAACGCCATCCTGCAACGCCTCCCGTCGCAGAATGAAATCAAGCTCGCCACCACGTATGTAAACACCACCTACAAGCTCGCCGCCAACTCGCTCCACAAGGCCGCCCCCGCGCAGCCCACCCGAAACCAGCAAAACAAGGGCCCCGGTCAGCGCTTTAATGATTTAGGTCCTGTGGGCGGAGCCCGCCACGAAGGCCCCCTCGATTCTTGGGCCCGCCTAGCCCACGCCCTCTTCCAGACCGACGAAGCGATC
>JBIIMH010000388.1:0-2849 GCA_044338095.1 Rariglobus sp.
AGGTTCATTCACCCGAAATTGATCAGAACCGAAACCATGATCACGGCAGACTGGAAGTCTGCGCTACTTTTCAGGACTTGGGCGTGCGCGGGCTTACTTGTCATTTTCGTCTTCGCCCTCGGCTGACTCGGGATCTTCGTTTTGCTGGCTGAGTACGCGCTGGAGGATTTCCGTCATGTCCTCGACTTAATCGTAAACTTTTTTGGCGACGAAGAGAGGGCGGCGGTGCTGAAGGGCGAGCACGGTGGAATCGCTGGGGCGGGCGTCGAGTTCGACGATTTTTTTGCCCAATTCGTTTTCCATGCGGATGAGAATGCGGGCGAAAAAGGTGCCGTCTTTGACGTCGTTGATGACCACGTGGTCGAGCGAGGCACCCAGGCCGGTGAGGATGTGGCCGATGAGATCGTGGGTGAGGGGGCGCTCTTTTTTGATGCCGTCGAGGGTCATCTGAATGGCGTTGCCCACCGAGTGGTCGACGTAGATGACGAAGGTCTTGTGGTCATCGCCGAGGAACACCGCGCAGCCGTTGGAGGTGGGCATAACACCTTTAACAATCACGGGGACGACATCGTTTTTCATGGGGTGGAAACGTGGTGGTGGTGGCGGCTGGCTGCAAGTGCGCGCATGGAATTACTCGAACCCGAGGAGATGGATGCCCCAGGATTTGGCCTGGGCGATGACGGCGGGTTTATCGATGAGGATGACGCGTTGGCTCTCAAGGGCGGCGGCTTTGAGGCCGGCCTCACGCATGGTTTCGAGGGTTTTGAGGCCGAAACAGGGGACGTCGAAGCGGTAATCCTGGCGGGCTTTTACGGTTTTAACAAAGAGGGCGTCCTCGGTTTTGAATTCGCCGGCGCGGCGCAGCATGGCGTCGGTGCCCTCGAAGGCTTCGACGGCGAGTACGGTACCTTTGCGCACCACGCAGCCCTGGCCGATGTCGAGGCGGGCGGATTCTTTGGCGATTTGCACGCCATGGGCCACGTAGTCGGCGTCGATGGGGAAACTGCGGCCGGTCATGCAGCCGGGGGAGGCGAGGTGTTCGTCGATAAAACTGCGGGCGTCGAGCAGGTGGACGCCGAGTTTTTCGATTTCATCGGCGATGGCGCCGAAGATGGTTTCGGCGTTGCGGCGTTTGAGCGACATGAGGATGCGGGCGGCCTTGAGGTCGGGGTGAAGGCCTTTGAAGAGGCGGCGCGGCGTGATTTGACCGGCCATGAGCGCGTAACCGGCGTCGAAGTCCTTGAGCGTGGAGAGCATTTTTCCCAGTTGACCGACTTTGATGATGCGGCGCTCGGAGGCGGGCACGGAGTCGATGAGGTCGGCGCGGGTTTCCTCCTCCATGGCGATGAGTCGAAGGGGGACACCGGCGCGGCGAATGGCCTGGGCGATGAGCACCGGATAAATGCCTTGGCCGGCGATGAGCGCGACGGGGCGCTTTGGATTAAAGTCAGGAGGAAGAAATGCGGACAGCACAGGCGCAGGTTGCAGGGTTGGTGGACGTGCGAAAGCCCAAAAGGGCGCGAGCCGGTTTGGGGCGTGGCAAAAGGAATTTGGGTGGTTTTGCAAAAATCAGTTTCACGTGGCGTGAAATTCGTCTTGCCGCCGGAAGAAAAGCCGACCTATTTACCCCCTCCCCTGAGCTGTAACACGCTTCTGGGTTTTAGTTCTTAGCCACATCTTCTTTTTCGCTACGTTGTTCAGCTTTGGTCGTTCGTTCGATAAAACTGAGAAACCGACCGTGAAAAGCAGGTTAGTGATAAGTCCTATGTAATGAGTTCCGCGTGAGTAGGGGGTCGATAGCTCAATGGTAGAGCAGCATCCTTTTAAGTTGTTGGTTCCGGGTTCGAATCCCGGTCGACCCACCACCGGAACACGTTGATTAGGCGTCATCCAAGGTCCGCGACGTTTTCAGCGGGTAGTCATGAGGAAAATCAAACCTAAGCAGGTTTCACAGAGTCCACGGAGCCCAGCCCACAGAGTCCAGAAAGGGGAGGCCTCAACGACTTCACAGGCTTTGGAATACATGGAATCCAAATGCCTCGGATTTGATTTATAACTCCTTATTGATATTGGTATTATGTATAAAATCCGGGAGTGTATTTCTCTGCGACCTCCGGTTCCGCTCCGGCTTGGCTCTGTGATACACTCCGGTTTCCGATATTCTTCCGCTCGTCCGCGCCGAACCCGCCCAGACAAAGTCTAACACAATGGGTTAGGCTTTATCGGGGGACTTGGCTTTGCGGCCGACCAGTCGGTCGAAATACAGGTACACCACCGGGGTCGTAAATAGGGTGAGTAACTGGCTCAAAATCAGCCCGCCTACGATTGCGTAGCCGAGGGGTTGGCGAAGCTCTGCGCCGTCGCCGTGACCCAGTGCCAACGGGATGCCGCCAATCATCGCCGCCAGCGTGGTCATCATGATCGGCCGGAACCGTTTTAAACACGCTTCGTGGATCGCGTCGTAGGCGCTTTTGCCTCGCTCGCGTTCGGCCTCGATCGCGAAGTCGATCACCATAATCGCGTTCTTTTTCACGATGCCGATCAGCAGGAGGATGCCGATGATGGCGATCACTCCGAGGTCGAAACCGAAGGCCCAGAGCGTGAGTAGTGCGCCCAAGCCGGCCGAGGGCAATGTCGAGAGGATCGTCAGCGGGTGGATGAAGCTCTCGTAGAGCATGCCGAGGATAAGGTAGATGGCGATGATCGCCGCCAGGATCAGCAGGGGCTGGGAGCTGAGTGAGTCTTTGAAGGCTTTGGCGGAACCTTGAAAACTACCGGTCAAGGTGGCGGGTTTACCGATGGATTCACCGACCCGTTCAATGGCCGCCACGGCGTCGCCGAGGGCCACG
>JBIIMH010000389.1:0-2844 GCA_044338095.1 Rariglobus sp.
GGCGGATAAAGCGCACGATTGGACCGTCTTTGGCGTATTCGTTTAAATACACCGCGCTGCACACACCGAGGAAGAGGGCGATCGACATCGAACCGACGACGAGCAGGACCGTGCCGACGATGCACGGCCAGATGCCGCCTGCCGAATAGACATAACTGGTGGACTTGATCACGGGAGCGGGCAGGCCGGCAGCGGTGGCCTTGGCCTCTTCGGCGGTGCGAAAGGCGCGGAATTCCTGGTCGCCCATTTCGAGGCTTTTACCCTCGTAATCAAAGACATAAAGCGACTCGGGTGCGGTGAACAGGAAGGTGTTGGTGACGTAGGGGAAATCCGCAGTGGTTTTGAAGCCGTTGACCACGGTGGGAAGGCCCTTGAAAACGATGTCGGTGAAGACGACGGCACCGCACAGGAGGATGAGGTAAGTGGCGGCACGGAACACGCCGAGCACGCCCTTTTCGATGGCGCCGCTGCGGCTGGGCCGGCGGGCGAAGGGATTGGCCGATTTGGGCGCAGGGAGAGGGGATGAATGGCTCATGGGTAAACGCACAAATCAGCCGATGGAAACGCGGTACTTGCGCACGATTTTTTGCGCGAGGAAATTGAGGAGCAAGGCGATGAAGAACAGGACCAGGCCGACCATAAAGAGGGCACGGTAATGGATTTCGCCGCGCACCACTTCGCCCATTTCCTGGGCGATGATGCCGGTCATGGTGTGCACCGGTTGCACAAAGGCGGTGAAACCTTGGGTGAAATCGGGGATGGCGATGCGGTTACCCGCACACAGCAAGACGACCATCGTCTCGCCGATGACGCGGCCCAGGCCGAGCAGGATCGCCGAAACGATGCCGGAGAGCGAAGCGGGGACGATGATGCGCAAAATGGTCTGCATGCGCGAGGCGCCGAGGGCGAAGGAGGCCTCTTTAAAGGCGCGCGGCACGTTGTTGAGGGCGTCTTCGGCGAGGGTGAAAATCGTCGGCACGGCGATCAGTGCCAGCAGACAGCCGGCGGTGAGGGCGTTGAGGCGCTCGGAGAAGGGAAACCCCGGAACCCAGCTCAGCGCCTCGATTTGCGAGAGAGCGCGCAGGGCCTGGCCGAGCACGGCGATGCCGAAAAAGCCCAAAACGACGGAGGGAATCGCCGAGATGAACTCGATGGCGGGTTTAACCAGGCGCTGCTCGCGGGCGCTGGCAAATTGGTTGATATAAATCGCCGCACCCACGCCGAGGGGAACCGCCAAAAACAGTGCGATGACCGAAACCATCAGCGAGCCAACGAAAAGGGGCACCACACCATACCAGTCCTGCCAAAAACTCGCGGTCTTCCATTCTTTGCCGAAAATAAAGCCGGTGAACGTGTCGAGTGCGGGAACGGGCTTCTCGTGGTCCCAGGTTTCCAGTTTTTTCTGGGTTTCGGGGAAGCTCGCCAGGTACTGGCGGTTAAGTTCCTGGAAGCGCTCCAGGCGCACGGCGAGGTCGGCCGAGGCGTTGGGCAGTTTGGGCAGCGAGGGGAGCAGCTCCTTGATTGAGGCAGCCACGCCGTTGGCGGCCTCAACATAGGCCGGGGTGACACCGATGAGCGGGGCGAGCTCGGCCTTGAAATCGACGGTGATGGATTTGACCTCGGCGGCCTCGGCGGTCATGCCGGCGGCGAGAAACTGGGCGCGTTCCCTGTCGGCGTCGCGGTTAACGGTGAACTTTTCCTTGATGGCTACGGCGACATCGGTGAGCTCGGAAACAAAGCCGCGCACGGGGTCAATGGTGTCGCTGTAGCGCTCGGCAAAGGCGTCGAGCTCGGCGAGTTGGGCGTTGGCCTGTTCGGTTGTAAGCCCCTGATCTTGAGTAAATTGTTTAAAAGCGCGAAGGCGGATATCGAACAGGTAGCGGGTGAGCGCGGTGTGGCTTTCCTGTTGGGCGCGCATGTGGTCCACGTATTCCAGGCCGGCCTTGCGATAGAGGGTGATGCTTTCGCGATTTTGGCCGAAGAACTCAGAGCCTTCGCGGAAGAGGAAAAAGGTGATCAGGGCGAGGACCACGACGGCTGTGAGGGCGTTACCGCCGAAAAACACGCGGATGGTCTCGTCGAGAGTCAGCCCGAAAAAGCGCGTGCGGGCCTTTTGGATGACAAAGGGCTTCTGCGGGGGCGGAGGGAGGACGTCGGGCGACATGGGCTGGGCGGGAGCAGTTGAAAAATGAGGCAATAACGGCGCAAGAGAGCCGAACGAAAAAGAGAGGCCCGCTTAACTGCGGTCAAGCGGGCCTCTGTGACAGTTAGGTTACAAAACGAATTTTCTGGCAGGGGGAAATGCCCCTCATTGGCGTTGAAGCTGGGGTTGGCAGCACATCCTTGAGCTCACGCTCAAGGCCACACTTGGCTTTCCAGCTGGGGTTGGCAGCACCCCACGAGATCACAATCCTCGTGGCCTTGCGCGTGAGCGCAGGGTGGGACCGCCCTACACCAACCCCGGCAACCGATTCACATTGAAGCGATTGCCTCTACTCAGCCTGAATGTGAATTGTACTTACTTAACCGGGATAAAACCGACCTTTTCGACGATCTTCTGGCCCGACTCGCTGAGCGTGAAGGCGATGAACTTGGCGGCTTCGCCGGAGGGTTCGCCGTTGGTGTAGTAGAAGTTAGGACGGGCGTAGGGGTAGGTCTTTTTGAGGACCGCTTCCTTGGTGGGCAGAGCGCCTTCGATGGAGATCACCTTGATACCGGGGGAATTGATGTAGGCGATGCCGACGTAGCCGATGCCGTTCACATTCTTGCCGACTTCGGCGGCGATCTGTTCGTTGCCAGCCATCTTCTGGGAGGACGGGGCGTAGTCGCGCTTCTTCATGGCGA
>JBIIMH010000390.1:0-2838 GCA_044338095.1 Rariglobus sp.
TGATGCGGCGCGAGCGGTTCTTGGGGATGCGAACGCGCTCGTCGTCGGGTGCCGAGGAGGCGGCTAAGGGCGCGGGCGTTGGGGAGGTGGCGGGCACTAGGGCCGTTACTGCTGCGGCTGGCGCGGGCGCAGCGGCTTTAAGGGCACGGGTGGATTGCTGCGGACGGGGGGAGGTGCGCTTCGTGGCCATGATTTAAAGAGCGAAACGGTAAAGTGATGAACCGCCAAAACCAGTTTTTAATGCCCCAAACCGGCAAAGTTGCAGGAATGTAACCCGAGGGGGAGGGCACATCAGTGGTTAACGGTTTGAGTCCGAGACCGTTTCCTTAGACCGCCGAAATCGTCGCAGCCGCCCATTTATTTGCGAACCTTGGGGCGGTGGTTGCTATCTGCTGTGAGCATCACCCATAAAGGGCCTGCTCCATGGAAAACACCTGCTACACCGTTCCGCCTGATTCCTCCCGTGCCCGCGCTGACAAGGTTCTGGCGACCGCATTTCCTGAGCACAGCCGTGTGGCGTTTCAGCGCTCGCTCGATGCCGGTCTGGTCACGCTTAATGGCAAGGTCATCGACCGCAGTGCCGAAGTCGTGGCGGGCGACGAACTCATTTTTACGTTTCCCGACGTCAAGCCCACCGAGTTGCGCGCGGTGGATATTCCCCTTGAGGTGGTGTTTGAGGACAAGCACCTGTTGGCCATTAACAAGGCGGCGGGCATGGTGGTGCACCCGGGCGCCGGCACCGGCGAGGACACCCTGGTTCACGCGCTGCTTTCGCACTGCGAGGGCGAGCTGAGCGGTATCGGTGGGGTGGAACGCCCGGGAATTGTACACCGGCTCGACCGCGATACCTCGGGCATCATGTTGGTTGCAAAAACCGATGCGGCCCACCGCGGGATTTCAGCTCAATTTGCCGCGCGCACCTCGCACAAGGAGTATTTGGCGCTGGTGGACGGGGTTCCCGGGCTGTTGAGCGGGAGCCTGCGCAAGCCCATCGGACGCAATCCCACCCAGCGCCACAAAATGGCCGTGGTCGAGGGGCCCGGCGGACGCGATGCGCACACGGATTGGATGCGAGTTGAGGCCTTTGGCGGTAACCTCGCCTCGCTTATGCGTTGCACCATTCACACGGGACGCACGCATCAGATCCGCGTCCACATGAAGTCGCTCGGCCACATCCTGCTGGGCGACGTGATTTATGGCTGGAAGCCCAGTCCGCGGCTCCCCGCGCAACCCACGCGCATGTTACTCCACGCCGAGCACCTCGTGGTGACCCATCCGGTGACCGGTAAAATCCTCGATCTGCGGGCGCCCTTGCCGAAGGATTTCGACAAGATGCTCAAGGGCTTGCGCAAGTTGGACAAACCCGCCGCCAGCACGATTAAACGCGGGCTGCGCAGCCCATTAAACCCCAAGTGATTCGCGCTTGAGGCTGCTGCGCGCGGGGCGCACGGGGCGCGCTGCGGGTTCAATTTCAGGTAAAAGTAGCGCAGACTTCCAGTCTGCATTCTTGCCCGGAGCAGACTGGAAGTCTGCGCCACTTCAAACGGCTACAGATCAAACCAAAGCGGAGTTAGCGCGGCGCGGGTTGCACGCCCGGATTGAGCTTTGCGCGCAATTCGGCGTTAAGCCGGTCGGCGGCGAGCAAGCGCTCCAGTTGGGCGCGTGAAAGGATGCGTTCGGCTTCGAGCACGTTTTTCAGCGTGCCGGCTTCTAGGCGTGCCATGCGTTCGGACTCAAGTGCGGCTTGCAGCTCGTTGCGGACGTTGAAGCTTTTGGCGGCAAAGAAAAGGGCGGCCAAACTGAACACGGCGGCGAAGCCCCAGCCGAGCCACGCGGGTGGAGTGGGGAAGGGGAGCAGGTGGCGAACCTCGGGAGGGCGCGGGACCGCGGAGTTGAGGATGCGGGCGCGAAGGGCGGCCGAGGGCGGTGGAAGGTCGAGGGGGGCGGCGCTTTGCGGGCGTGCGGCGGAGGATTGTGGGCGGCAGTCCGCAGCGTTGTCGGCGGCCGTGTTGGCGCGAACCCACGTGGTCGCCCAGTCGTAGGCTGAGCCCTGGGAGGGATCGAAGTCACCGGCTTTTTCCCATAGATTGATAAACGTATTATGCAGGGCGTCTTCGAGTTGGGCGGGGGCTTTGACCCGAGTGGCGGCGAGGGTTTGCAGCGGCAGGCTCCAGCGGTCGAAGAGTTCGCCGAGGGCGGCTTGTTCACCTTGGGCGACGCGTGCCAGCAACTGGGCATCGCGGGTCTGTACGGAGTCGTTGGCGGCGTGAGAGCTCATAAGCAAAGGGGGAGGTCGGTTTGTGAACGGTTAACACCCAGTTAAAACAACGGATGCGGAGGTTCATGGGATTCTCCTAGGGTGGCAAGCGGCGAAGGTGCCGTTTGTTTTAACTCACTCTCGAGCGTCTTTCGGATGCTTTTCCGCCTGATATGACGCAGGGATGCAACCTGTCAGATGCAGTCCTTAATGTCCCTTTGTAACGTCCCGACTCCGTGCCCCCCCTTCACTAACCCATTGCCAGCCGCCTGCATGTTGATCCACTGGGCGCCCGATGCTCCGCTCGCCCAACTTCAGCTTTTTAGATCGCTACGATCCATTATTGCTGGAGCTGGCAGCCCACGCGGAGCGGTTTTGCTTTTCCGAGCCGACCATTTGCCTGATTCGCCTCCGCCAGCTCACCGAATCGATGGCCCTGCAAGTGGTCGCTGCCATTGGCGATTTCCCTGCCGGGTCGCAAAATCGCGACCTCGCCGACGCCATTCGCCTGCTCGAAGCGAAACACGCAATGGGCCTCGATACTGCCCAGGTTTTCCACCACCTCCGCCGCACCGGTAATC
>JBIIMH010000391.1:0-2834 GCA_044338095.1 Rariglobus sp.
AATCGCGTACGGGTGCGCCAGAATCTCGGCGAACAGCGGGTTCATGCCCCAATTGGAAAGGACGATGCCGCCGGCTTCGAGGTGGGTTGTGTCAAAGGTTGTTTTCTCCCAGCACATGACCGCCTGTATGTCGGCCAAATCGCCCGCGCCCGCCCGGATGCCCAGCGGCGTGGCGACGCGTTGGAGCAAGATCCGGCCCAAGTGTTGCAGCAGGCCGATCGTGTAACCGGTTTTGGGGTCGAGCCCGGTCTTTTTGGCCAGCAACTCCATGCCGACCGCCATGGCGATGCTGTTGGCGAGGAGTCGATCGGCGGAAATGTTGTAGACGCTCAGGTTTTGCTCGGCGAGCTGCGCGGCCACCGTGATGCAGGCAATGCGGTAGGCTTGAAACACCCCTAGCCAAGAAAAGGCCTGATCGAGACTGGTCACGGCTTCACCGCGCGAATAACTGGCGCTGTTGGCCATCCGCAGCAGGCGGCTGGACATGGCGAGGTCCTTCGAGACAAGGCCGATGACCTCGTCGATGTCGACGTCGAGCTTCTGCAGTGCGATGTAAAGGGGGTCTATCAAACGCGCAGACGAGGGCAGTCGTGCTGCGGCTGACTTAATCAACTGGGGATTACACGACATGGACGGGGGCGTTGGGGTAGGGGGGGATTAAGCGGCGTTTTTTTGGCTCTGGCGAAGGGCCTCGCGGCTGATTTCGATGAGTTTTACCGGCTTGATACCGAGGATATCAAGACCGTCCTTGTTGAGCGCCGCGGGGTTGGGGTGGTCTTGAAACGTGTTGCGGTTAATTTCGGCCAAGGTTTCCGCAGTTTGTAAAACGAGCGCCAGGGGGAAGCCTTTCATGGATTCGAACGGGGCGGTGGTTTTCTCCAGGTTTTCGCTGACCGACGCCGGAAGGCCCCATTCGCGCGTGATGAAACCGGAGACATCGAGGTGGTTGAGCCCAAAGGTCGCCTCTTCCCACTTGAGCAAGCTGCCGACGTTGCGCCACGCGAGTTTATCGACGTCGGTGTAATGCTGCGACGACCACTGGTTGAGGACCAAAATACCCAGCGGGCGCATCAGGCCCGAGAGGTAGGCGAGATTGGGGTCCAACTTGGCCTCTGCGGCGATGAGCTGGCAGGCGACGGCATTAAAGTGTGCGCTTTTGCTGAACTGCTCGCCGGTAATCCCGTAGGCGCGCAGGTGCACCGGAGCGCGGCCCTGCATGGTCGCGGTTGCGATGAGCCGTGCGATCTCGCGCATCCCCACGCGCTCGAGCGCTTCCTCGATGGTGTTACAGCTGCGCGTGGATTTGAAATAGAAGGCGGTGTTGGCGATACGAACGATCCGGGCCGATAGCATCACGTCGAGCCGCAGAATCTGGCCCACCTCGGGGATCGTAACCTGCGGATTGCGAATCGCGACATTGAGCAACCCCAGTATTTTCCCTGAGGCGTTGAGTGAATCCGTGAGGCTCAACAAGCCTTCATATGTGTGCGTCAAATGGGGCACAGCGCCGTTATATGGAAAAGTGTTGTTAATAGGCATAAGGGTTCGCGACTGTTAGGACTGATCGGCCCATTGTGGGGAAACTTTAGGTTTTTTTAAGGTTTTGTTCGTTACGATTGTGTATCGTAAGAAATTAACTCAAAATAACTAGTGTGTTAAAATGCTGGTCGGGAACGGGGCGCCCCATGCCTGCTTTTAAGGTTTTTTTTACAGGTGCACGTAAAGTCGGACACTCACGAGTCAAATGCCTTTAGAGCGTGTTGTTTAGGATTAAGTCTATTTAAGCAGAAAATGGGCCATTGTGTGTTTTTGGCGATTTTTAGCGTGAAAATGGGGGTGGGTGCGCATTTTTTGCTCATGCTCTTTGCCGTTTGCACGTCCCTCGGGGCAACGGCGGATCGCCGGGCAAGCGAAAGATCGCCTGGAATGGTTGGACGCCCGCGTGGGGCCCGCTTTGCTTCGGCTTTATGCCCAACGAAACCCGTGAAGTCCGTCCGTTTTCCAAGCCCGGCCACGTCCTTGCCGCCGATACCCGGGTGCTGGCGATTCCAGCCGGCTGGGCGTTGCTGCCGCCCGGCGATGCCGCCCTGAGCAGACGCATCAAGCAGGACGGGCCGACCTGGACGGTGGTTGAGATAAAGGGCAACAAGCGCTTTTCACGCGGTATTTGGGCACCGGCTACACGCATTGCGGCGCTTCAGGCTGAACGCGCCGCCGAGCTCCAGGACCCGGCCTACCAGCGCCAACTCGCCGCCGGGCGCAACCGCCGCGCCGCCGAACAGGTCGTCTACGCCGAGGATTTTCGTGCGGCCGTGCAGGCGTTTCTTAACTTCCATCACACGTTTCGAGGTGAGGCGCAGTTGATGGCGAAACTCATTTCCGATCACGCCGTGCCGGTGGGCAGCGGCACGGTGGCGCGCACCGAGCGCATTCCCATCGAGGAGCGTGCCGAGGCGGCCACCATCGCCTGGATGCGCCACCAAACCACCGGCTACGACGGCATGGTGATTCCCCTAGTCAAAGGCCGCCGCCGCGAGGTCCGCCGGATGCTCGCCCAGCGTTCGGTGCAACTGCTCGCCCGCTACCGCCAAGGTCAGCCGATCGAAGTCGCCACTTGCCCCCTGGCCCGGGCTCTCGCCCCTCACCGGCCCAAGCCCATGGCTCCGGTATCAGAAGCGCCCGCGCAGATCCCGCTGGCGTTTTAGATGCAAGGGGCCTGGCCGTCGTTCACTATTGAATAGACCCTCATCACGGCCTGAAAGCTGGGATGAGGTTGCGCTGCACACGGTTCATTTAATTGGGCTCAAGGCGCTGCCAGGTCGAAGATCGCCATG
>JBIIMH010000392.1:0-2823 GCA_044338095.1 Rariglobus sp.
GCGGAGAGGGTCGAGATGGTCGCCGCGGTGTTGGCGGGAACCTCGACGAAGTCGACCGTCTTGCCGACGTTGCCGAGGGCAACATTGAGGGCGTAGACGATGGCGTGAACCTGGGGCGGCAGGTGGCTGCCGGCGACGATCACGCTCTCACCCTTGTGGGCGAGCAGGTCGGCGGCGCAGGCGTCGAGCCATTTGTCCTGATCCTTAAAGGTCAGGCCTTGGGCAAGCGCGGAGAACGTGTCGGTTCCGCTCACTTTGCCGGCGAGTGCGGCGGTGAAGGCCAACATGTGGCTGCTGGCCAGACGCAGGCGGTGATCGGCCATCGAACCGACGAGCGAGAAGCTGCTCTCGATCGAGTAGAGGCGGTTCATCGCGTCGGTCTTGCTGACGACCTTGCGGCCCTTGGCGAAATCGCGGGCGTAGGCCAACGAATGTGCCTCGGTCTGGAAGAAGTCGGCGTCGATCGCGACGATGCGCTTGGCCTTGGCGAACTGGTAGAGCGGCTTGACGCTCTGGCCGAAGGCGGCCTGGGCGGCGGAGGCGGAAGCCTCGTCCTGACCAGCCTCGTACTCGGCCCAGATCGCGGCGGGGAACTTTTTCTTCAGCTTGGCGACCAGCGCAGCGCGGGTGGGCGAACTGGATTGGCCGGCAAGGAAGGCGAGACCCGCGCCGGAGGTGGCGGCGGCATCGGTGCCGATTTTGGCCAGCAGGTCCTGCACGGCGGCAGCGGAAACAGCCGCACCTTTGACGGTGGCGACTGTTGCGCGATCCGGATCGTAGAGATCGAGAACGGAGGCCTGCACGAAGGCGTTGGAACCACCGCCGTAGGGCGCGTAGGTGGGGTTACCCTCGATCTTCGTCGGGCGGCCCTCGTTGGTCTCGGCCAGAATTGGCACGGCACCGCGGCGCGTCGGCATCGAAGAGGCGAAGTAGAGCGGCAGGCCGGAGATCGCATCCTCGACGGACTTGCCGTAAGGAAGGATGTGCTTTTCGGGACGGCGGCAACCGGAGGCCAGGCCGACGCCACCTAGGGCGAACGAAGCGGCCATGAGCTTGAAGAACTGGCGGCGATCAACGCCGTTCAGGTTCGAAGCGTCGGCGGGGAATTCGCGTTCAGCCTGGGCCTTGAAGCCCGGGGTGGCGGCGAGTTCGTCGAGGCTGCGCCAGTATTTCGGGCCAGTCAGTTCGCTGGCGGACGGAGCGGGATGTTCAAATGTGCGTTTCATCAGCGGTATCAGCGATGGCAGCCGGAGCAGCTTTGCGGGGGTTTGATGTTCCAATCATGGACGAACTTCTTGCCGTCTTCGAGCTGGCCTGCGGCACCACCGGGGTGCTTCCAGTCCAAGTTGGTGACGTGCTTCGGGTCGCGAACAAATTTTTCGGGTTCACGATGACAGTCCAAACAGAAGCCCATGGAGAGCGACTTGTTCTGGCTGACGACCTCCATCTCGTTGACCTTGCCGTGGCACTCCACGCAGGAGACGCCGCGGGCGATGTGCACGGAGTGGTTAAAATAAACGTAATCGGGGGCCTGGTGGATCTTCACCCAAGGCACGGGATCGCCGGAGGCGTAGCTGTCGCGCACGACCTGGAGCAGCGGGCTGTCCGGCTTGACCTGGTTGTGGCAGTTCATGCAGGTCTGCGCGGAGGGGACCGACGAAACCGCGCTCTTGTCCACGCCGACGTGGCAGTAGCGGCAGTCGATGCCCAACTGGCCGGAGTGCAGCGCGTGGCTAAACGGGACCGGCTGCACCGGGGCGTAACCCACATTGGTGTAGCTGTTGGTCGCGTAGTAAGTGGTGCCGGCTGCCACCAGGCTGCCGACGATGAACACCAGAATGATGATCTGGAGCGGCAACCTGTTGGCCGATTTGGGAAAAAGTTTAGACATGGTCCGGTGGGATCTTCGCTCGGGGTGAGACGAGCGTCGGGTTAAACCGCATCACCCGTACGGGCGACAGTGCGGGAGTCCGCGCTCACCTTGAACGGTGCAGCCGGGGGAACCGGAGCGGCAACGGCAGATGACACGGTTGACTTGGCAAGGAGTTTAGGGGCCACGCCGGCGACGGCGAAAAGGCCCAGCAACTTGGCGAAGAATTTTTTTCGCGAGTGTTGGTGGCTCACAGGTTGTTGAGGTTTTGGATAGTCGGAAGCAGTCGGCGAAGGAATGGGCCGTTTTTTCCAAAGTAAAACAAAAATTCCACCAAACCCTCTCATCAGCAGGGAGAATAAGCCTGCGCGCCCTTAACCCGCGCTACTGCTTATCATGCGTTTTTGTTACAACCAACAGTGCGCACTTTTCTCGCGGTTTGCACGACGCAGTCCTGCCCCGTGCGCATTTTCCGCTTTCTTCACCAGGTCAAAAGCGCCTTAGGTTCCCCCTTTTGGTAAAACGTGAACGGCCTGCTCATGGGCATCAAACAGCCTTGTCCCTCCGGCCCTTCTCGGCTCGATTCCACCGCGGTTTCAATCCCCTTCGCTTTTTATGATCACCTCCCGCGCCTCTGTCTCCGTCCGCTACGCCGAAACCGACATGATGGGCGTGGTTTATCACGGCAGTTATTTACCCTGGCTGGAGATTGGTCGGACCCAACTGCTCAAGGATCACGGCGTGCCCTACCGCGTGCTGGAAGCCGATGGTTTTTTCCTTCCTGTGGTGGAGGTCAGCCTGCGTTACCTTCGACCGGCGAAATACGACGACGAAGTGGTTGTCACCACCGTTTTAAGGCAAAAACCGTCCCTGCGCATCCGCATGGAGTATGAGCTGCACCGCGGTGAAGAACTCATCGCCACGGCCACCAGCCTGCACGTGTTCATCGACCG
>JBIIMH010000394.1:0-2821 GCA_044338095.1 Rariglobus sp.
GGAGCGGAACGGGCTTCCCAGAGAAAGGCGGTCCTCCCTCGTTTGCACAGCATCCGAGGCCACTGGCACGAAGATCGGGTTCTCGCGCCAAAGCGCCGGGTCCTGCGTCTCGATTAACAAACCGCCAGGCCGCGACTCGAGCACCATGCCCTCCAGTCGTGACGGCAACACCGCCCGCTCGCGCGCCTGCCAGGGGGCGGGGGTGAGCTCGAAGCGCACGGTCCCGTTTTCCGCCTTTGCACCCGCTGTCTCGGTCGCGGGCACCAGACGGTAAACGCCCGCGCTGGGGCCTTCGAGTGAGTAGCGGCCGTTCGTCTTCAAGCCGCTGAGCTCAATCGAAACCGGCTGGGCTTTTTCGGAAAGCACCCGGAACGCCACCGATTCGCCCGCGCATTCCAGCAATTCGATTACCGCCCCTTGATCCGGGCCGGGCAACTGCGCGCTGATCGGGTAGGGGCCGAGCCGGCCGTGCCCGCGTACCGCAAAGCGCGCCGGCAGACGCAGCGACAGTTCTCCGGACAGTTGGCGGTAGGCCGTGCCCCAGTTTCCTTGGGTCGCCAGTTGGTCGACTTTGGCCAGCACTTCAGGGCGCACGTCGGCGGGCGTGGTCAAAGCGCGGCGGCGTTCAAACACCGCGCGCTCCTGCTGCCAGAGGCTGAAGATACGCGCTTGCCGGGCGCTCACGCGCGCGCCGTCGAGCGGGCCGCTGCGTTGCGGCCACGGGGCGGCCAGGTGGAAGGTTTCCAGCTTGGCGGCGTCGGCCGCCTGGGCGCGCAGCGTCACCCGCACGAAAAACGCCTCCCCCTTGCGCAGGCCCTCACCCAGGCTGACCGTGGCCGAGCTCTTCCACGGGTAGTGGGGCTGGGTCTGCAGGTCGGCCGTGCGCAAGGTGGCGCGCGGGGTCAGCGCCTCCATGCTCGGTCCTGCGGCCAGCTCGATGACCGCCTCCTTTTCCTTGGCGAGTTTGGCGACGGCGGAGAAGAGCACCTCGCCCTCGCCGCGAAGTGCCGCGGCGACCGGTACCCGGTAAACGATGCTGCCGGGCCGGGTGGCGTCGAGTGGCGCGAGCGCGTCGGGGGTGACGAAATCGCCGGGCAGGCGGCGCAGATGCTCGTGCGCGACGACCGCTCCCTCCGGGCCGAAACCGCCCGGCTCGACCAAGCGCACCTCGAGCAGCTTGCGGTCGGCGTGCAGCGCCGGTTCGGCGGGGCGATTTTCCATGCCGGACGCGTTGGCGAGGAACAGGTCGGCGTCGCCCGAGCGCGTGTTGATCAGCGCGTGGGCGAGAAAGCCGCGTTGGTAGGACGTTTCCAAATAATCAAGGGTGGGCAGTGCCATCCGCTCCAGGTTGGGACAGGCCAGCCGGCCGCGCGCCGCGAGGTAGTCGTAAAAAGCGCGCGGCAGATGGGGGAGGAACTCGCCGCTGGCCCAGACCTGCCGGCCCACTCCCTGCTGCCAATTCGCCCAGCGCGGGTCACGGTACGGATCGACCGGATCGGGCCAGGTGTGGAAATAAAAATTGTCGACGGTTTGCTCCTCGGGCAGGCGCACCGTGCCACGATCAACCCGGATGGTGTCGCGGCCAACGGTTGCGGCGAAGCCGTCGCCGGCGCGCTGGGCGACGCTTGCCATCATCTGGAAGACCCAGCGCTTCTCCTCGGCGGAGTAGCCGTCCTCGGGCTGGTAGGCCACGCCGTCGCGGCGTGCGGCCGCGACAGTCGCGTCGTTGCAGTCGCGCCCATCGCTCATTCCCCACTCCTGGTTGATCAACGGCATGGGCAGGGTCACGCCCCGGGCCAATTGCAGGTCCCTGCGATCCAGGTAAACGCGCAAGGCCTGGTCGAGGCGGTGCCGCAGGTAGGCGTTCAACTGCGGGTTATTCCAAGTCGGCCAAGTGGTTCCGCCCGGGGTGCCCGGCCAGCACGGGCGGTAGCTGCGCGTGGCCGCATCCCAACGCACCTTGCTGTAGGTGACGTCGGAGAAGTAGCCGCCCAAGCCGTCCGGACCGTTCGGGTGCTGGCCCCACTCGCTGCCGTTGAGGGACACCATCGCATCGATGCCCTGGGCGCCGACGCTGGCCAAGGTCTGGTCGATCTGGGCGTCCACCTGATCGAAGGGCATTAATGCGTAAGGCACGAGGGCGGCCTGTCCGGGCGCATAGCCGGTGCCGGCCATGCGCGCCTTGAGCTCGGCCCAGGCGGCGGCGCTCGTCTCCGGAGCGATTCGCCGACGCATATCCCAAGTAATTTCCGCGCCTTTGGGTGCGAGCTTGCTGAGCAGCACCGCGGCCTCCTCAACCACGACCAGCGGCTTCCACGTGTTCTCGCTTTCCGCCAATCCGAAAAGGTTCGCGTAGGCCCACACCCGGCTGACGCTGAAGGGCGCATCGCCCGCATTGCGCAGGGTGACCTCCATCCGCCCGTCTGGAACCAGTGCGGCCGGTACGGCCACGAAAAAACGGTTCGGCCCGGCCGCTAGCTCCTCGTAGGTACGAAAGTAAAGATCCGTGCCGTTTACGGCCACGGTGTAGCCGAATACATCCGGCCTGCGGTCGTGGATTTCCTCTACTTCCAGCCAGACCGGCCCGCCCTGGGTGCCAATGGCGCCCGGATCCAAGTTTAAGGAAAAAGTGGCGGTGGCGCCGGTGCCGCGCACCGTCGCCACGGGATGGGTTTCCCTCACCGAGCCCATCTCGACCGTCAGCGACTCGTGAACGATGCCCGCGCCGGACAGCGCCCCCGCCAAGGCGTTGGCGACGCCCGTGAGGGGCTCCTGCACTTTGGGCGAAGGCGGTTTATCCGAGGACGTGGCGGGGGCGCAG
>JBIIMH010000393.1:0-2821 GCA_044338095.1 Rariglobus sp.
GAATACAGCGAGTGGTTGCCGTATGCTCACACGTCTGACTGCTACAGGCGGCCTTTCGGGCCGACGCTGAGGTTGGAGCGGTGCGAGTGTTCTGGCGGCACCTTTTGCGCCAAGCCACGCCTGCTTAACCCTGAAGCAACTGGTAGTTTACTGCGTCGGTGAGGGCTTGCCAGGAGGCGTCGATCACGTTGTCGCTCACCCCGACTGTGCCCCAGATGCTGCGGCCATCGCCGCTTTCAATGAGCACGCGGGTGCGGGCGTTGGAGCCTGCGCGACTGTCGAGGATGCGCACCTTGTAGTCGCGCAGTTCAAGGACTTTGATTTGCGGGAAAAAGCTCTCAAGTGCCAGGCGCAGGGCTTTGTCGAGCGCGCCCACTGGTCCGGAGCATTCCGCGACCGTGTGCAACGACTGCCCGTTCACCGTTAATTTCACTGTCGCCTCGGAGACCGATTCGTTGCCCCGGCGCTCGACGCTCACGCGGTAGCCTTCGACTTCGAAAAACGTCTGTGCCTGGCCCATCGCCCGTGCGATGAGCAATTTGAGCGAGGCATCGGCCGCCTCGAACTCGTAGCCGCGAAACTCCAGGTCTTTGAGCTCGTCGATGAGGGTTTTCATCGCCGGGGATTTCTCGTCGAGGTCCAGTCCGAGCTCCTTCGCTTTCATGGAGATGCTGGAGCGGCCGGCCATGTCGGAAACCAGCACGCGAGTGCGGTTTCCCACCAACGCCGGGTCGATGTGTTCGTAGGAGGATTTAACCTTCTGCGCGGCGTTGGCGTGCAGGCCGCCTTTGTGCGCGAAGGCCGAGGCTCCGATGTAGGGGGATTTGATGTCGGGCTTAAGGTTGGCCAGCTCATCAAAATACAGCGATAGCTCGCGCAGTTGCTCCAGGTTGGCTGCGCAGCGCGCGGTGAGGCCCATTTTGATGAACAGGCTCGGCAGGACGGTGAACAAATTGGCGTTGCCCGTGCGTTCGCCGTAGCCGTTGGCGGTGCCTTGAACGAGCGTCGCACCGGCACCGATGCCGGCCAAGGTGAGTGCCGCGCCCAGACCGCTGTCGTTGTGGCAATGCACGCCGACTTTCTCGCTGCCGAATTCGCTCACCACCCGGCCAACGATGGTTTTGAAGTCGTCCACCATCGATCCGCCGTTGGTGTCGCACAACGACAAGTTGCTCGCCCCGCCGCGGATCGCCGCTGCCAGGGTCTGCATCGCGTAGTCGGGATTGGCTCGGTAGCCGTCGAAAAAGTGTTCGGCGTCGTAAATCACCTCGCGGCCCTGGGCGGTGAGGTATCGGACAGAGTCCTCGATCATCGCCAGGTTTTCTTCCAGCGTGGTGCGGATGATTTCGGTGACGTGCAACGTCCAGGTTTTGCCGACGAGGGTGAGCACCGGCATGCCGCTATCGAGGAGGGTTTTGAGCTGGCTGTCCTCGGACGCCTTGATGCCTGCGCGGCGGGTGGAGCCGAACGCGGCGAGGCGGGCGTGCTTGAGTTTGAGCGTACGCACCTCCTGAAAATAGGTGATGTCACGCGGGTTGGAGCCAGGGAACCCGCCCTCGATGTAATCCACGCCGAACTGGTCGAGTTTTTCCGTAATCAGGAGTTTGTCGGTGACCGAGAAGCTGATGCCTTCGCCCTGTGTGCCATCGCGCAGGGTGGTGTCGTAGATTTTAACGGCTGAACTCATGGGAAGGTTGAAACCTTGCGGCTCATTCCGCCGCTGGCAAGCGGGGTTTAGGCGCAGAAAGCAGCCCAGGCTTCCAGTCTGCGCAGGGGGTTCCGGATCGCGATTGCACCAAAGCCGACTTCCAGCCTGCGGCAGTCCGGAATGTATCTCAGCGCCGCGCCGGAGCCCCGACAAAGAGCGCACAAAGCGCGATCGACATCATCGGAGGGAATACTTAAGGCATATACAGCCAAGGAGTAATGGGCTCAGGTGGCAGCGGGGCGCAGGTTTATGCCCGACGACTGTGTTGCGCATTCCACGGTCTTTTATCTCTTTGGCGGCCTTGCAGCTCGGCTCTGTGATACCATTCCGAATGCCGCTTTCACGGCTGAGCTACCCACCTGGCCGCGCATCGTAAACGCCGAAGAACTTTCTCTTGGGCCCCAATCACTTCCACTCTGGCAAAGACCGATCAGCGGGAAAATGCCGCTCGGCTCGCTAGGAAACTTGAAGAACGGCCGAACGCTTGATTAGGTGTGCGTTTTATGAACGCGACCGACTCCGAAGCCAACTCCCCGACTGCCACTCAACCTGCCGTGAATTCCGCTCCCTCACCGACTCCGGCCAGCCCTGCTACCGAGGTCGCCCCGGCGCCCGCCGCTCCCGATTCAGCCGAACTGCTCGCCACCGCCAAAAAAGAAGCGGCCGACAACTATGACCGTTATGTGCGCTCCGTGGCCGATCTTGAAAACCACCGCCGCCGCACCGTCCGTGAAAAGGAAGAGCTGCGCCAGTTCGCCGCCTCCCGCGTCCTCGAAGACCTCTTGCCCGTCATCGACAACCTCGGCCTCGGCCTGGCCGCCGCCAAGGCTCCCAACGCCGACCTCAAGACCCTCGTCGGCGGCATCAGCATGGTCGCCGAACAGTTGAAAAGCTCCCTCTCCAACCACGGCCTGAAGGAAGTTAACCCGCTCGGTCAGCCCTTTGACCCGAATCTCCACGAGGCCATCTCGCAGCAGCCCAGCGCCGAGGTTGCCGAGGGTTCCGTCATCACCGTGGTGCGCGTGGGCTTCACGCTCAACGGCCGCCTCCTGCGTCCCGCCTCCGTCATCGTCTCCACCGGCCCTGCCGTGATCGAAGCGACCACCGTCTGAT
>JBIIMH010000395.1:0-2808 GCA_044338095.1 Rariglobus sp.
ACCCCGAGGTTGATGTTCACGCCATCGGGCGCGTCGCCCAGGCCAATCACCTCGGCACCCAGCGCTCGCAGGACAACCGGGCTGGTCGCAGCCGTCGCGCCATTGGCCGTATCAAGCACGATGCGCCAGCCCGCCAGCGCCTGGCCAGGGAGCAACGCCTGGGCCGCGCCGATATAATCCGCGCGCGCATCCTGCGCCGGGAAAACCGCCTCAACCACGCTGGGCGTCGCCGGAAGCAGCGACTCGATACTCACCTCGTCCTCGTCGGTGAGCTTGATGCCCGTGCCCAGGAAAAATTTAATGCCATTATCCGACGCCGGATTGTGCGAGGCCGTGATTACCACACCGAGAACGGCGTCACTCAGGCGCACCGCACGAGCGACCGCTGGCGTCGGCACCACTCCCAGTGAAACCGGCTCAAGTCCGGCGGCGGCAAGCCCGGCGGCCAAGGCCCGCGCCAGTGACTCGCCCGAGGCGCGCGTATCCCGGCCAATGAAGACGCGGCCCTTGCCACCCACCCAACGCCCGGCGGCCTCGCCCAAGCGGGCGGCGAACGCTTCGTTGACCACCGGACCACCATAAGGACCGCGGACGCCGTCTGTGCCGAAATAGCTACGTTTCATTTTTTGAAAAATTCCCGAGTGGCGGTGATCTTGGCCCTCACAGCGCCGCCGAGTAACAACTCACGCGCCTGCCCCGTGCCCGCCGCCACCGATGCGGTGCGCCCCGTTATCCACAGTGCCGTGGCCGTGTTGAGCACGATGGTATCCACCAACCCGGCCGGCGCGCGCCCCGCCAGCAGCGCTTCAACAATCGCGAGATTGGTCGTGAGGTCACCTCCCGCCAGATCCGAAAACGGTGAAGCCGCAAAGCCGTAATCAGCCGCGTTCCAGACGCCGTCCACCTGACGCAACCGGCCGATGCCCCGCACCCGGTTCGACGTCGCCGTGGTGAGTTCATCAATACCGCTTCCCGGCCCGATGACCCCATGGGCGGCCAGCCCGGCCTGCGAACCCAGCAGGTCGAGGACATCCGCCAGTTTGCTCACCCACGGCTCGGCAAACACGCCCAACAGGATGTTCGCGGGACGCCCCGGATTGATGAGAGGCCCCAGAATATTGAAAACCGTGCGCCGGCCCTGAGCGGCGAGTAATTTCCGTGTCGGTGCGATATGGCGGAACGCGGGGTGGTAGGCAGGCGCAAAGAAAAACGCGTAGCCGAGCTCATCCAACCCGGCGCGCACCTGCTCGGGCGACGCCTCGAGGTTCACGCCCAGAGCGGCCAACAGGTCAGCGCTGCCACACTTGGACGTAATGCCGCGATTGCCGTGCTTCATCACGGTCACACCCGCACACGCCAGCGTGAGCACCACCATACTTGAAATATTAAAGCCCCCGGCCATGTCGCCTCCGGTGCCCACGATATCGATCGCCCCTGCCGACCAGCGTTCCACCCCGGGATCGATCGCGCGGGCGCGGAACGCACGGGCAAACGCGGCGATCTCCGCCACGCTCTCCCCCTTGTCGGCCAACGCCGACAAAAACGCCGCCTTGGGCTCATCGGCCTGCGCAGGCGAAGCCAGCTCAACGACCGCGGCCTCCACCTCGGTGGCGGTGAGATCATGGAGCGCCTGCAGCCGGGAGGAAAGTTCGATGAGTGCGGACATGGTGTAACAGGGGAACGAAAAACCTTAATGGTAGGGAAGCATAAACTCGACAGCCACGGTGTGTTCTGGGAGCAAACGCAGGTGCGTCGTATTTTATTTCTCCTCGCAGTCGGCTTGGTTTCCGCCCTTCCCGCCTTCGCTCAACCCGTGGTGACGGCCGCTGATGGCCCGGTAGCCGAGCTCAGTTCACGCGATGCGGTCATCCTGGGCCTCGTCGAGGGCATCACCGAGTTTCTCCCCGTATCGTCCACCGGCCACCTGATTATTGCCAGTCACGCACTAGGACTGGAAAAAGAGGAGCCGCTGCTGGATGCCGAGGGCGAGCCGCTGTGGCACAAACACCCCTCGGCCAAAAATCCCGAGGGGGAACCGCTGACCATTAAACTCGCCGCCGACACCTACACCGTGGTCATCCAAGCCGGAGCCATTGTCGCCGTCGTGCTGATTTACTGGGGACAATTGATGGGGATTCTGCGCGGCCTGATGGGCAAAAACAGCGCCGGACTACGCCTGCTGCGTAACATCATCGTTGCGTGCATTCCGGCGGTTGTGCTGGGCCTGAGCTGCGGCAAGCTGATAGACAAACTGTTTTCCATCGAAGCGGTCGTCGCCGCGCTGGTCAGTGGGGCTGTGCTCATGTTTGCGGCGGAACACTGGCGCAAACAGCAGCCGAGTTTGAGCGTAGGCCGGTTGGAACCCTCCGATTTAAGCGTGCGCCAATCCCTGGGTATCGGCCTCATGCAATGCCTGGCGCTCTGGCCCGGCATGAGCCGCTCCATGGTCACGATGGTGGGCGGTTATTTTTGTGGCCTGTCGCCCTCCCGCTCTGCGGAGTTCAGCTTTCTGGTCGGGTTGCCGATATTGACCGGGGCCGCCGCGCTCAAGTCGTACAAAGCAGGTCCGGCCATGCTCGAAGTCTTTGGTGCCCCCTCGGTGATTCTTGGCAGCCTGGTCGCCGCCTGCGCGGCCGCCCTCGCGGTGAAGTTCCTCGTCAACTACCTCAGCCGACACGGCCTCATTGTATTCGCCATCTACCGCCTCGCCCTTGCAGCCGTCCTCGGCGCCTGGTTTTTGGTGCAATAACATTCCAGGGGCCCCCGCCGAATCAGCGGGTGCAGTGGCGTCTTTGGGCGGCCATAAAA
>JBIIMH010000029.1:0-10324 GCA_044338095.1 Rariglobus sp.
CTTCTTGAAAACCAGGCGGATGTTGTCGAAGGAAGTGCCAAGGTAAACCGTGGGGGCGTTGTAGGAAATAACGCCCTCGACGCTGTCCTTCACGGGGCAGGAAAACACCTCGCCGTCGGGGATGTTGTGGCGGCCGCCGCAGGTGCGCGAGCCAATGCCCTTGATCGAAAACTTCAGGTCGGTGCCCGGGCCTTTGATGTGAACCTGGTCGGTTTTGTCCATGAGCGCCTTGAGCGCGTTCATGCCGGGAATCAGGCGGGCGTAGTCGAGCGTGCAGACCTTGAAGTAAAAATCCTCAAAAGCCTCGGTGCTCAGGCCGGCCTGCTGGGCCATGGCGGAGGTCGGCCAGCGCAGCACGACCCACTTGGTCTTGTTCACGCGGTGGTCGAGTACCGGCTTCATCAGCTTCGAAACGAGTTGGACGCGGGAAGAAGGGATGTCGGAGTTTTCGAAAATGTTATCCGAGCCGCGCAGGGCGATGTAGGCATCCATTTTCTGCATACGGGCGAACTCGATTTCAACCTGGGGAGCGTATTGGGCCTCCTCGGCCCCGAGCATGAGCTCGCGGGTGACGCGGGCGCGGTGGAGGTTGACGTAAGGCAAGGCACCGAGGGCGCGGGTGGCGCGGATCAGGGCGATGACCACGGCCTCGGGCACGTCGAAGGCGTCGATGAGGACGCGCTCGCCCTTTTTGAGTTCGCAGGAAAATCCGGTGAGCCCCTCGGCCAGTTGGGTGTAACGGGTATCGATGATCATGGAGTGGGGAAAGCGAATGCCGCGAGGTGCTTAGGGTCGCAAGCGTATTGGAATGCAGCCGCCTCGGTGTCCGCGTGCGCCTGGACTCCTGCCCATGGCCATAACCCGCGAAGAGTGGCGTTTTCCGAGTGCCTCGGCCGAGCGGCCTCACTACGTGACCTCACGGTGCGCGGGATCATGAGCAAGTGTGTCTGGCTTTTGTCAGCAAACACCTGCCCACTCCCTCGTAAACCGGATCGAGAACGGATAATTGACCGGTCCCGCAAAAACAGCCTGTTGAAGTGCGCGGCTTGCTAGCAACCCGCGCAACTTCCGGCTTAACCTGCGAAGAACTTCAGGATGCGGCGCATCGATTTCACCAGCAGCTCGATCTCAGCCTCGGTGTTGTACACGTAAAAACTCGCGCGCGTGGTGCTGGGCAACCCGAACTTGCGCATCAGCGGCTGGTTGCAGTGATGGCCCCCGCGCAGGGCGATGCCGTCCTGGTCGGCAAAAGTCACCACGTCGTGGGCGTGCGCTTCGGCAAAGGCGAAACACACCAATCCTCCGCGCGGCTGCCCGGGCTTGGGGCCGAGAACCCGAATCCCCGGCAACTCGCTCAGCGCAGCGCAGGCATGTTGCGCAAGCGCGTGGTCGTGCGCACTGATCGCCGGCCGCCCCAAGGCGTCGAGGTAGTCAAACGCCGCGCTCAGCCCGATCGCATCAGCGATGTTGGGCGTGCCCGCCTCAAAACGCTCGGGCGACGGCTTCCAGGTCGCGCCTTCGTAGGTCACCGACACCACCATGCCGCCGCCGGTCTGGTAAGGCGGCATGGCGTCCAACAACGCCCGCTTGCCATACAGCACGCCGATGCCCGTGGGGCCGGCCATTTTGTGCCCGCTGAAGGCAAGAAAATCGCAGCCAAGTGCCTGCACGTCGATGGGCTCGTGGCCGATGGATTGCGCGGCGTCGATGAGCGTCAGCGCACCGACCGCACGGGCTTTGGCGCACAGCGCGGCCGCATCATTGAGCACGCCCAAGGTGTTGGACAGGTGGGTGAAGGCGAAGAGCTTCACCTGCGGGGTGAGCAACCGGTCGAGCGCATCCAGATCGAGCCCGTGCTCGCCGTCCGCCCCGATGACCGGAACGTAGCGCAGGGTCGCACCGGTGCGCCGGGCCAGTTCCTGCCAGGGCACGAGGTTGGAGTGGTGCTCCATCTCGGTGGTCAGGATGACATCGCCGGCGCGCAAATTGGCGTTGCCCCAGGAGTGGGCGACCAGGTTAACCGACTCGGTGGTGCCGCGCGTAAAAACGATCTCGGCGGCGTGGGCCGCGTTGATAAAGCGCGCCGCCCGCGCCCGCGCGCCCTCAAAGCCATCGGTGGCGCGCATGGACAGCGCGTGAAGACCTCGATGAACATTCGAGTTGTCGCGTTCGTAAAAGCGCGACATCGCGCTGATCACGCTGCGCGGCTTATGCGTGGTGGCACCGTTATCGAGATAAACGAGGGGCTTGCCACAAACGAGTTGATCAAGCGCTGGGAAATCGAGACGAAGGTCGGGCGAGAGTGACATGGCGGTGAGGGATCAGGGCGACGCTGGCGTTACGGAGAGGTTAATCGTTCTCCTACTCACTCCGGTTGATCATACTCATACGAGCTGCCTTGAGATTTCGGACTGAGAAAGAGTAAGGAAAAAGAAAGAGAACGAGGAATGAGTAAGAGTTTAGGCGGAGGGTGGCTGTTTGAGGGCTTCGAGCGTGGCGTGCCAGCCGAGGGTCGCGCATTTGATGCGCGCGGGGAAGGCATGGACGCCGGCGAAGGCGGCCAGATCACTGATCTCTTCGGGTGCCTGGCCGGTGGTGACGATGGTTTTAAAGTCGTTAAAAAGCGCCTCGGCTTCGGCGGGCGTCTTGCCTTTGACCAGGGTGGTCATGAGCGAGGTGCTGGCCTGCGAAATGGCGCAACCCGAACCTTCAAATCCGATCGCATCAATGCTGCCACTGGGATCGAGGTGCAGGTAAACCGTGCAGTTGTCGCCGCAACTCGGATTGTCTCCGGTGGCCACCCGGTTGGCGGTGGGCGGCTTGCCCCGGTTGCGGGGGCGCTTGTTGTGGTCAAGGATCACCGATTGATAAAGGTCGCTGAGGTCGGACATGGGAAGGCGCAACCAGTAACCCAGCATCCCGCTCCATTGAAGCACAATCTGGGGTGGGTTTTTCGCTAGGGCAAAAACCCACCTCCCCGCACTCGCGCAATGGGCCCAGCTGCCACGCCGGGCAGGCCTCCCCCACTAGCTCGCTCCGGGAAAATTGCGCCGGATCACCTCATCGATATCGCCCAGTTTGATCGGTTTGGTGATGAAGTCGTTCATGCCCGCCGCCAGGCACGCGTCGCGGTCGGATTGCAGCGCGTTGGCAGTCAGCGCGATGATGCACGGCTGCGGGTGGGCCGACTCTTTTTTGCGGATGCTCCGCGCCGCATCAAAGCCGTCCATCTCGGGCATTTGCAGATCCATGAACACAAGTTGGTAGGGGTGACGAGCGACGGCTTCGACCGCTTCGCGCCCGTTGGCGACGGCGTCGGCCTGATAACCGAGACGCTCGAGCAGGCGCAGCGCGACGCGCTGGTTGACGAGGTTGTCCTCGACGAGCAGCACACGCAGCGGAATTTGGGCGGCCAGCAGGGGTTCGTGCGAGGACAGGCTAAAGGCCGGTACAGAGGTGCTCGACGGGAACAGCGCGTGCAGCGCCCGGTTCAGCGCAAAGTTGCGCAGCGGCCGGGACACGGCGGCGAAACGCGCCTGCGCCGTCCAGCTTGGGGCCGCCACACGGCTGCTGATGAGCAGGCCAACAAGCGGAATCCCAGCCTCCACCAGGGCTTCATGCAGCGGCGGCGCACCGGAAATCTCGGGCAGTTCCAAATCGAGGACGGCCGCCACCGGGCTGCACTCCTTAAGCAAGTTCACGGCAACGTGCGCGTTGGCCGCAGGTAAAACGGCCACTCCATGCGAGCGGAAATAGGCGCTCAGGCGCTCAAGGTTCACCGGGTTGTCGTCCACGCACAGGACCGGCCCCGAGGCCATTTCCAGCGGCAAGCCGGGAGCCGAAAACCCACCCACCACCGGCTCAACTTGAACCGTGAAAGTGAACGTTGAACCGTTTTTGAGCTCACTTGAGACACCGATGCGCCCACCCATGAGCAGACAAAGACGCTGGCAAATCGCCAGCCCCAGGCCGGTGCCGCCGTATTTGCGGGTGGTCGAGGAATCAACCTGCGAGAACGGCTTAAACAGCCGGTCAATGCCCTCGGCGGAAATACCAATGCCGCTATCACGCACCGCGATCGCAAGGCGCAGGTGGTTGGCGCACAGCGGCGGCTCGGTAACGTCGGCCCCGGCCAAACCCACGGTGACGTTAATGCTGCCCGAGGGGGTAAACTTGACCGCGTTGTTGATCAGGTTGGAGAGAATCTGCCGGATCCGGTTCACGTCGCCGATGACCATCGCGGGCACCGCCGGATCAATGTACGACGCCACTTCAATGCGCCGGTCCGCAGCTTGGCCGGAGAACAGATCGAGCGTTTCCTCCACACAGGTCCCGATCTCAAAGGGCTGCTGGTCGAGCTCCAGTTTCCCTGACTCAATTTTCGAAAAGTCCAGCAGGTCGTTGATAATGGTCAGCAGGGCCTCGCCACTGGTGCGGATCGTGTTAACCGAGTCGCGTTGCTCCGGGTTGAGCGGCGTTTCCAGCAGTAAACTGGTCATGCCAATGACTCCATTCATCGGCGTGCGAATCTCGTGCGACATCGAAGCAAGGAACTCGCTCTTGGCGCGCGAGGCGGAATCGGCCTCGGTCTTGGCTCGGCGCAGAGCGTTTTCAGTCTCAACGCGCACGGTGATGTCAGAGGCAATCGCGATGAAGTTCTCCAGCACCCCGCCCTGGTTGCGGATGGGTTGAATCTCGATTTGCACGTGGTACTTCCGCCCCGACTTGGAATAAATAACGATGTCAGTGGAAACACCCTGGCCGCGTCCGAGTGCGCAACGAATGCGCCGCAGGGTACGCTCGCAGGTTTCCGGCCCCGCGGTAAAACCCACCGGGTTGCGGCCGACAACTTCCGCAAAACCGAACTCCGTGACCCGCTCAAAGGAGTCGTTAACCCACTCGATGAGGCCATCGGGTTTGATGATGAAAACGGGGTTGTCCGTGCGACTAGCGACCAGCGAGAGTTTGCGCGCGGCAGCCTGGCTCGCGAGCAAGGCCTGTTCGGCTTCGCGCCGGAAGGTCACGTCCTGCAGGGTGCCGACAATACGATCCGGCTCACCCGAGGTGGAATAGGCTACGATCTTTGAGCGCATGTAGAGCCAGCGCCAAACCCCGGTGTCGGTGCGCACCCGATACACCGGGTCGATAAAGGCATTCATGCCGCTGAGCTGAGTCTGCAACGCGGCCTCATAAACCGCCAAATCCTCGGCATGAATCAGCGCCTGCCAAGCCGCCGGCGTGGTGTACTCATTACCGGTTAATTGGCCGAGCATCGCCCATACACTTCGGCTGAAATGAAGGGTGTTCAGGCGGCAGTCCCACTCGAAGATACCCACGACCGTTGCATCCAGAGTGAGGCGCAAACGCTCATCGGACACCTTCAACATCGCCTCAACCCGGCGCCGTTCGTCGTTTTCGGAACGCAGGAGTCGGTTGCTGGTTTCGGCGGCAACCAAGCCGGCCCGCGCCGTGCGCGCCAAGTGGATACTCAAACCGAGCAACAGGGTGATCCCCATGCCGGCAAAAAGGGATAACTCGGGAAGGTAGCGGCGGTTTTTGCGCACCGATTCATCACTGGGCTCCATGGCGATGCGCAGCCGCCGGTTCTGCACAGTGAAAACGGACTCCAGCGAGAGCGGTCCATCGGGGCGGGGCGCGCCGAGTTTGGCGGAAGCGTAAAGGCGGTCCTCGCCCAGATAAACCGCACAGCGGTGGTGGGCGCTCAACTGCAAGCGCTGGTCGAGCTCAGCGAAAAACCGTTGGTAGGTAAACTCGGCTGCGATGTAGCCAACGAGCATGCTCGATCGATAAATGGGCGCGTAGATAACAAACCCGGAGCCGTGGCCGTCGATGTACACCGTGCCCGTCGCCAACGGGCCGCCGCTCAAAGCCACTTTGTTGAGGGTCGCACGCCGTTCGTACACCACAAACTGGTTGAACGCGATGAGGTGCTCGTTGCCCGCACGCGGATAATACCAAACCGTCGTTCCTGTGGGCGCGACTCGCGCCAAGGAGAGCGCACCGGGCGCCTCGCCCAACCACGTGACCGCATCGCTTTCCCAGACCCCGGCAGCCGTATCCGCAGTCCAACGCCGGGCCATGCGTTCCAGACTGCCGGCGTGGCGCTCAAACTCCGAATTAATCGTGGCCGCGAGGTTGTTGATCGCCAGCTGGGCATTGGCCCCCAGATACGCGGTTTCCCGCTCACGCAGTCCCGCCCACAGGATAACCGTGAACATCGCGCACGTGACAATCACCGGCACCGGCAACCAGGCGGGCGGAGCAACCTTTCTCTGACTATGCTCGGCCCACGCGAGCAGCAGCCCCGCGCAGCCACACAACAACATGATGACCGCCACCACCGGCGGCAGATTGATGCTCGAGCCCCAGCGATACCCCACCGAAAAATTCAGCGAATAGCCGATCAGCGTGGTGATGCCGATTGCGCCCAACAGCGAGCCGCCAATGGCCAGGGCGAGCAGGCGCCGCATTTCGTTATAGTTACTCACCAGCCACGGCAGCAAACCCCCGATCAAGACCAGGGTGATTGCGGCAACCTGCGGCATGTGGCCGACCGCTCGCACGCTCTCCCCGGTCAATGCCGAGGTGATCCACGCCTCCAGCCCCGAAACCTGCCCCAACTCGTTTTCAATCCATGACACCAAGCCGAGCAGCGCCGGCCCCAGCGCCAGCCACGCCGCATTGCGATACCCCTGCTCGATGGCAATGAGCACACCGCCCAACACCCCCAACCCCAGCACAACCGGCACCGTTTCGATACTGCGAATGTCGCCGGGACCAAACGGGTCAAACCCGAGAAACAGCACCCCCGCCGACAGGATCAAGGCGAGGCCCGCCAAGCCAAGCACCAGACGCCGTATCCATGCGGCCGAAGGACTCGTGTTAATGGGATGCATCATCGCGCAGCGGCACTCCCCTGCCCTTTGGACCGGTCTGCGCCACAGCCTGCACTCAGATGCATTTCCAGCCTGACTTCCAGCCTAACGATATGTCGTTTAAGGCCCATTCGGCGTTACAGTGGACCCGCTTGGCGGCGCGCCGGGCGTGCTCGGCGGCGCAGGGGGAACACTCGGCGGAGCGTCTTTTTTTTCGCCGCCAATCAGCGTATTGAGCAGGCGGCTGGGGCCGTAGGCAAAAATCCACGACGGGCTGTTCAACGTGCCGTGCAGCTTCACCTCCAACGCCCGCGAAAAGGGCGTCAGCACGAAGCCAACCGCATTGCCCACCACCGACGAGTTTTCGTCGAACGGGAAAACCTTCGTCGTGAAATCCAGCGCGCCATCCCGCAACCGGTAATAGCCCTTGGCCTGGATCAACGCGCTCGGCCCGGTGATTCGCAGCTCGTCGAAGCGCAAACGCTCCCCCTGCAGCGCGAAGGGCGCGTCCACCCGGTTGAGCGAAAAACTGCCTAAATTGATCAGCGTCCCGCTCAAGGCCTCGGACAGCGGCCCGAACAAGTTCAACTGCCCCAGTTCCGAGCCATGGATCACCGCGCGTCCGGTGCCGTTAAAACTAAAAAAGTCCGCGTACAGCCCCTCGGCCGCGAGCGTGAGATCCAGTTTCCCCTGGTCGTAAAGCGCCTGCCGGGCCCGCGCCGCTTTGCCCGATTCGCGTACCGCCGGGGCAGCGGCGGACTTGGGCTGTAACTGCGCCACCGCCTGCATCGCCGCCCCCAAATTGGCGTCGGCCAGAGCGATGTTAAACGACAGCCGGCGCGCGTCCGCCGGCCCCTGCACGAGCGCCTTCCCTTTGGCTGCGCCACGCGCAAAAACCACCGCCAGCTCCGGCAACTCAATGCGTTCGTCGCGCAAGAGCGCTTTAACCTTAAGCTCGGACAGCGGAAAACCGTGGTAGGTCATCGCACCGGTCGAACTCAAATCAACGTCGATATGTTCATGTTTACCGCCCACCGCAGCGGCACTGTCGACCCGGCCGTTTAATTTCAACAGCGGTGGCACCGTGAACGCATAGGGCGCAAGCAACTCGGCGGACTCCTGCTTGAACAACTCCCCGATCGTCTCCAACGGCAGCGTCGACTCCACATCGAACTCCATCGTCGTCCACGTGTTTTTATCAAGATCGAGCGTGCGCGACAGCCACCCTTGCGCCCCGTGACCCGCACGGGTGACCTCGAAGTGCCGGATGTCGAACCAGTGTGGCCGCAGGAAAAGCCGCGTGCGCACACGCTCGAAAGCCACGCCCTTCAGCCCGGTATCGGCGCAGTCCGCTTGGACAAAAACCTGTGTCGCCGTCAGATCACCCCAACGCCCCAGCACATCCACATCCGCCACCGGCAAGGAGGCGTTGAAGGTAAAGGTGCTCCAGAAATCGCTCCACCAAGTATGAAACCACTTATCGATGCCCATCGGCCGCAACCCGCCGGTGAGCAGGAAGCGGAAGTCCATCGTGCGTGTATCCATCTCATAGCTGCCGTGGGCCAAACTATCGCCCAGCCGCAGCACCAGGTTGTCGCAAAAAACCCGCTTGCCGTCATAGGTGAACTCCGTGCCCGTCTCATCGAGCGGCACCCCGCCCACCAAAACGTGCCCACTGTGCAAACTCCCCTGCGCCCGCGCGAGTTTCCACCCCGGCGCGAACGATGCCTTTACATGCAACGGGGCCGGCTGTGCGGGCACGAGTAACGTCCCCAACTCTTTCCCGATCTGCCGCCCTGCAAAGGTGAGCGTGGCCGCCTCCACGAAACCATCCAGCGCCACCTCGGCCGTGCCGGTTTTGGGTTCCACCGTGCCCTGCAACCGCCAGGGCGCGCCCGCCAGCGTAAGTGAAACGTCAGCGGCAAATCGGCCGTCCTCGGGTTGGCTGGCCGTACTGGCAAGCGGCCCGATTTCGATCTCGCGCCAACGCAACGAGCCCAACTCCAGTTCCAACAGACTCGGCGCAACCCCATACTCCCCGCCGGGCGCCCCACTGAGCCGGAACGCCAGCCCCTGCGCCGTGATTTCACGCGGGAGTTGCAGCGACGCAACCGCACCTTCGATGTCCACGGGTACTCGGCCCAGTTCGCTCAAGGGCAGCGTGCTGTCGGCGCGCACCCCGACCAGATAACCCGTCGCCCCGCCCGGCAACTTGCCCAGATCGATCCCTGCGGCGCGGAACTCCACCTTCGCCTTCAGCCCCGCATTGCCCAACGCCATGAGTTTGATGTCCACCCGCGCGGTATCGAACGCCCCCAGCCAGCCGTCGGCGGCCTGGATCTGCCGGGCAACACCCAGCCACGCCGTGCTGTACGTTTCAACCTGCTCGCTGAAGCTTGGACTTTGCGTGCCCTCCTGCCCGCGCGGCACCGGAAAGCGCCCGTAAACGTGCACCGGGATCTGGCGAAAGTAACCCGCCAGGTGCGACACCACGATTTCGCGTCCGGACTGGTGCAGCTCCAGATCCACTCCCCCCACCATCACTTCGTCCACACCCGACAACGACTGCATCCCGGGCAGATGCAGGTTCAGGCCGCTGACCCGCACCTCACTCAGACTCAGATCCCCGATCAGCAGACGCCCGAGATCGATGTTGGTATAAACTGAGCTGGCCGTAACCAAGGGCGCCTCCATCGAGACGGGGCCAACCTGTACGTCTTCGCAGCGAACATCGCCGGAAAAATCGATGCGAACCAGGCCCAGTTTAACCCTCAGCCCATGCTCTGCCAGCCGCGCTTCGAGGGCATGCCGGACAGACGCGGGCAGCACGATGTGCCGCGAGGACAACACATACAGCTGCGCGGCCAGGACGCTGAACAGCAGCAGCCAACCGGCCCAAAGGACCGCTCGGGCCCCGAGGCGAGTCACCCACCAGCTCACTTTCCATGCCTTCCGAAATGCCATACTTAGGGAGCGGCGACGGGCACCACGGGTGCTGAAGCAGGCACCGCTGGGACTGCCGTTACGGCGGGTTCGGCAGGCGCCGCTGGAACTGCAGGGACGGCTGGAACCGCAGGGACGGCTGGAACTGCAGGGGCTGCGGGCGGGCCCGGATCACGTGAGCCGTAGGTCAGCAGCCACAGGGCATCGAGCAGCGTTTGCTCAACGGAAAAGACCACCCCGAACTCAGCCGATCCGGCCAACTGGGCGCCACCGCCCGAGCGTTCGGCGAGCTGGAGCGTAGTGACGCTTTTTTGCGGCGTATCGGCTGCACCGACCAGCGCGAGTGTGGCCTCAAGGGCGTACTTCCACGGTGTGGGCTGGCCATCGACGAGCGTGGTCGGCGTGAACGAATCACTCACGAACTGTTTGGCGCGCAGGGTCGTGAGCCCCGCCAACACGGTTTTCAGGGCCGCGCGGCGCGTCTC
>JBIIMH010000396.1:0-2802 GCA_044338095.1 Rariglobus sp.
CTGGCGGAGATCCTGACCTATCCCCTTGAAGAAATCGCCGAGCAGATCGAAAAGCCGCCTCAAAAGTAGCCCGAAATACAGCGTGAAAAGTAGCGCGAAAAGTGGGTTGTTCGACCGTTTCAGCGGGTACGTCTGAGTCGAACAAGGCAACGCAGCGGAAAACAGGTGGATTGTTCTTTGTGACCCTTGCGTTGCTTTGTGGCCAAATGGAGTTCCGGCCCGAATGCATACAGCGACCAAACCGAGTCTTTAAAGCAAAGTCGCAGAGGCGCAAAGACAGCATTTCCTTTAAATGAGTAATCCCATACTTCGCGCCTTAGCGTCTTTGCGTTAAAAGGCCTCAATTGCTGTGTAATGGGATTTAGCCGCAGGAAGTAGCGCAGACTGCCAGTCTGCCCGAGTCGTTTGGAAACCGGCTGTTCCATCAGAATAAACCGTTAGGCGAGCGGCAACCTCAGATGGGCGGAGTGCGACTTCGAAACATGCCCGCGCGGCGACAAAAACCCCGAGAACGGCCCGGTAGGCGGAGCACTTCGGCGCGCTCAAATGATGGAATACGCGATGAGCGAACAACCTTCTCGCGGCAGTATAATAACGCCGATGAGCCCGAATCAGCCCCCTGAAAACATGAAATTCCGCAAGTCGAAACTTGTGCGTTTCCATGCCGAAGCACTGCAATTGGCAATCGAAATTGCTGCGTATGAGGCTGACCACAGTTGGGCTTTTCATCCGCGTTGGATAGCGGCGAACTGAGCTCCCGACAGGCACGAATAATTTCCACGAAAATCAAATATTGAACTTTAGCTTTTCAAGGATAAATCACTGACATGATCGATCGTCCCGATGCCCTCGCTGCCATTCGCAGTTCCTTTGCCGCCCATCCGGCGGTGGGGCTGGCCGGACCTCGGCAGTGCGGCAAAACGACCTTGGCGCGGATTCTCGCCGCCGAGGAAAAGGACTGCACGTTTTTCGATCTGGAAAAGGCCGTGGACCGCCGCCGGTTGGAAACCCCGGAACAGGCGCTGGGATCCCTTGGGGGATTAGTCATCATTGATGAGGTTCAGCGCCAGCCCTCGCTGTTCGAGACGCTCCGCGTACTGCTGGATCGCCCCGATCAAAAAACGCGCTTTTTACTGTTAGGCAGCGCCTCGCCGACGCTGATAAAGGGCATTTCCGAGTCGCTGGCCGGACGCATGGGCCTAGTCGATTTGGGCCCCTTGCAATTGCAGGAGACGGGGGCCGATTCGTGGAAAACCCTCTGGTACCGGGGCGGATTTCCACGCTCTTACCTCGCCACGAGCGATGCCTCCTCCAGTGTTTGGCGCGAGAGCTTTATTCGAACCTTTTTGGAGCGCGACATCCCGCAATTTGGCATCACGGTCCCGGCGGAGACCTTGCGCCGGTTTTGGACCATGATCGCACATTACCACGGACAAGTATGGAACGGCGCGGAGTTTGCCCGCGCCCTGGGTTCCAGTGAGCCGACCGCCCGCCGGTATTTGGACATTCTGGCCGGTGCGTTCATGGTGCGGGTTCTGCCGCCGTGGCACGAGAACCTCAAAAAGCGTCAGCTCAAAGCCCCCAAGATTTATGTGCGCGACTCCGGACTGCTGCATTCCCTCTTCGAACTGGAATCGCCCGAGGAGGTAAGCGGCCACCCCAAGGCTGGCGCCTCGTGGGAGGGATTTGTGATTGAGCAACTGGTGACGGCGACCGGGTCGCGCTCGGCCTATTACTGGGCCACCCACGGCGGCGCGGAGCTGGATTTGATGCTGATCATCCGCGGCAAACGCTTCGGCTTTGAGTTTAAACACTGCGACGCGCCGGCTGCCACCAAGTCGATGCACACGGCCTTCAGCGACCTAGGGTTGGATCATCTGTGGGTCGTTTACCCGGGTGCGGAAAGCTACCCCTTGGGGGAACACTTAACCGCCCTGCCGATCACCGCCGTGCCGGCCCTGGCCAAAAAACTTCAGGCTCCGGACTTCCACGCCTGATGTCGGCATGGGCCGTGGCGACTGAATTGGACATCATTAAGGTGGGTTTTATCTTAACCACGGAAACGACCAAACTGAATCCACGCGTCGGGGAATCATAACGAGGAATCTCGACTGACCAGAAGGAGTGCCGCGGGGACGGACGCGGGAGACATTACCACCGTGATTTCCCGTTAAAAAAACAGCTGCCCCGCTTTCGCCGTGAGTCAAGTCGCCGGCTGAAAACAGGGCGGCGGGGGCTCAATTCGCCTCATTCGCCTCACGAGTCCAATCGCCCCCACCCAACCGGTTTCGCCCGCGTAATCCCGGCCACGTTACCTGCTCACATTTCCCAAAGTTTGGCCAAGGGCACGGCGAGAAATCGCGGATCACCCAATGCGAAGGTGTTTACCCCGGCGTGGAAAAGAATCCCGCCCGCAAAGTCGTCGCCACACTGTGCCGCGAGTCGACGTAGCCCTGAGGCATCCGCCGCGGAGGGGGTGGCGGTGGCCTTGACCTCTACGCCCCAGGTGCGTGTGCCCCGCGTTAGCACCACATCGACTTCGACCTGATCCTTGTCGCGGAAGTGCCAGAAGCTCAGGTCAGGATCGGTCCACCCCGCCTGCGCCATGAGTTCCTGCAGCACATAGGATTCAAGCAGATGCCCAAAACGATCCCGCCGAGCGGGCCAATCCTCGAGGGTAAGCGACGCCAGCGAGGCGGCGAGGCCGGTATCGATAAAATGCACTTTGGGGGTTTTGATCAGCCGCTTGGCCTCATGCCGATGCCAAGGCTGAAGACGCCGAACGAGGTAGAGCCGTTCGCA
>JBIIMH010000397.1:0-2801 GCA_044338095.1 Rariglobus sp.
ACGTGGCTTCGTGGGTGAGCACGAGGTCGGGACGAGACGCGGATGGTTGTTATGGGAATCCCTGAACAGCTCATGCTCAAGGGCACTCGAAACTGTGATGCCACCGCGTTTTCCGCACTTGCCAGTAACTGGAGCGGGCGGTTTTCTCTCACCCTTACGATCTCCGCTTTAAAGCTTATGAAAACGACCACCTCGCCCTCGTCGACGCCGCAACCCGAAACTGGCCGCCTAATGAATGGTGCCGACGTGGTCGTAGAATCGCTGGCCCGCGAAGGAGTTGACGTGATTTTCGCGTATCCCGGCGGCGCTTCACAGGAGTTGCACCAAGCCTTCGCCCGCAGCGACAAGGTGCGCGTGATCTTGCCCCGCCACGAGCAGGGCGGATCCTTCGCCGCCGAAGGTTACGCGCGTGCGACGGGCAAAGTCGGCGTGTGCATGGCCACCAGCGGCCCCGGTGCCACCAACTTGGTTTCCGCCATCGCCGACGCGTACATGGACTCGACTCCCATGGTCGCCATCACGGGACAGGTTTTCCAAAAATACATCGGCAAAATGGCGTTCCAGGAGACGGATTTTTTCGGCATGACGCTGCCGATCGTGAAGCACAGTTACCTTGTGCTCAACGCAGCCGACCTGCCGCGCATCATCAAAGAGGCCTTTTTCTTGGCCAGCAGTGGACGCCCCGGCCCGGTCGTCATCGACATTCCCAAGGACGTGCAGCAGGCGAAACTCATCCCCGTTTTCCCTGAAACAATCAGCTTCGCGAACCCGACCATCGCGCAGCAGCCGAAGGCTTCCGGCGAACAGCTCAAACGCGTTCTTGAACTCATCTCGAAGTCCAAAAAGCCGGTGATCTACGCGGGCGGCGGCATCGTGTCGGCCGAGGCACACAGCGACCTGAAGGCGTTCGCTGAAAAAACCAACATCCCGGTTGCAACGACGCTGATGGGAATTGGCGCGTTCCCCGAGAGCCACCCGCTGTCGATGCGCTGGTTCGGAATGCACGGAACCGCTTATGGCAACTGGGCGGTTGATCAATGCGACCTGCTGATCTGTCTGGGCGCTCGCTTCGACGATCGTATCACGGGAGACACCTCCAAATTCGCCAGCTCGGCCACCATCGTGCACATCGATCTCGATGCGGCCGAGCACAACAAAAACAAGCGCGTTGCCCACCCCATCCTCGGTGAGCTCAAGGACGCGATGACGCGCCTCAACGCGCTGATCGGCGACACCCAGTTTACCGCGCCCGACATCTCGTCGTGGCACGCGCAGATCGAGGCTTGGAAACGCGACCACCCGTTCCGTTTCGAAGACCACAAGCACATCCTGCCGCAGGAAGCCATCAAGGTGCTGTACGAGTTGACCAAGGGCGAGGCCATCATCACCACCGGCGTGGGGCAGCACCAGATGTGGGCGGCGCAATTTTATCAATTCGACGAACCTCGCCGCTATATTAGCTCGTTGGGTTTGGGGGCAATGGGTTACGGATACCCGGCCGCGCTCGGCGCCAAGGTCGCCTGCCCTGACAAGCAGGTCATCGACATCGACGGCGATGGTTCATTCGTGATGAACATTCAGGAACTGGCCACCGCAGCAGTGGAGAAGATCGCCGCCAAGGCGATGATTTTGAACAACCAGCACCTCGGCATGGTGGTGCAGTGGGAAGACCGTTTTTACGGTTCGGTGCGTGGCAACACCGTCCTCGGACACCAGAGCAACATCGGAAGTCCGGACAACCCCGGCGGTCTTTATCCCGACTTCGTGAAAATCGCTGAAGGTTTCGGCGTTAAAGGTCGGCGGGTGCTCAAGAAGAGTGAGCTTCGCGAGGCGATTCAAGAGATGCTCGATCATGACGGCCCCTTCGTCCTCGACATCATCGTGCCCTACACCGAGCACGTGTTGCCGATGATCCCCGCAGGCAAAACGGTGAAGGACATGATCCTCAAGTAAGCCGCGAGCAAACGCATCGCTCCGACAAGAAAAACCCGGGCTACAACCCCGGGTTTTTCTTGTCGGCGGAAGCAGACTGGAAGTCTGCGCTACTTCACTGAGCCGAACTTCAAGCCGACGGGGAGTCGGTTGAACATTCGACGCACGTTATGCGACGAGTCGTTTCGGTTAGCCCTGCTGCACGCGGCTCTTCAGGAAGCTGAGCACATCTTGGAACTTGGCGCGGTTGGCCTCATCGGCGACCACTAGATTTTCGTGCGCAGCAAGAACCATACGTGCGTTCTCCAGCTCACCTTGAATCGGCACGCTGGTCAGCGCGGCAAACGTGGTCGAATGCACCCCGGAGGTCTCCATGTCGACGGTGAGGAGTCGATGAAGGCCCAAATTGCGGATCAATTCCAGATTACGCTCGCCGAGCCGGCACAACACCAGGCTGCCAGGCGTGGATTGCTTGCGCAACTGGAGGGCGGCACCGGCTAACACACCCAAAAAGGTGCTGTCCATGCTGGTGCAATTCTGAAAATCCATCACGAAACGAGTCCGGCCCTGAGCCACCAACGCGTTGAAAAACTCGTTTAGGCAGGGGCTGTTCTGGAACGAGGCGCGGCCCTCGATACGAATCGCAACGGGGTCGGATGCGGTATCGACAAGAAATGCGGGCTTGGTGACATCGGCCATGGTTGAAAGATACAAGATTCGACTTCAGCGCAAAGGCGCTAACCCGGAATTATTTCCCAAGTTAACGCCTTTGCAAGAACTCGAAACGTCTTAGTTCGCGGCGATGATTTGACGCAGCACGTAGGGCAAGATGCCGCCGTGCTGGTAATAATCGATCTCGATGGGCGTAT
>JBIIMH010000398.1:0-2799 GCA_044338095.1 Rariglobus sp.
TGGAGGCGGGCATGACCGGGTTGCCCTTAAAATGGCCGGCTAGAAAGAACTCTTGGCCGGTGATGCGGTAACTGGCCGTGGCGAGGGTCGGGCTGACGCGGGCGTCGTCGAGAAACAGAAATGGTGCCGAAATCGGCATGCGGTTGCGCAATTCGTCGCCGAGGATGACCTTGGCGGGCGCGGGAGGCGTGACTCCGCGGGCGCGGCAATCCACGAAAATCTTGATGTCGCCGATGGTGACCAGCCCGCGCAGCTCGTCGTTCTCGATCTTGGTTTGTGTGACCTCTTCGACCAGCATGACGATTTCCATCATGGTGAGTGAATCGAGCCCGAGGTCCTCGATCACGCGCAGGTCGTCGCAATCGGCCGCCAAGCGGGGGCGCAGTTCGGGTTCCACGAAGCGCTCGATGATGCCGATGATGATCGCCGGGATGTGCTGGGGAGCGCCGGTCTGACCATAAGCGACGGCGGCATCGACGGTTTTAGCCGAGCACCGCCGCAGGCTTTCCCGTAACGCGATTTCGGCCTCGGCAGTGAGGGGAACGTGGGCAGGCGTGGCGGTGGAGGGAGCGGCGGCAGGCATGTGTTGGGCGGGAGGGTAAAATTGGCGGGACCAAGGTTACAAACACGGAACGCTGACCGGTGAATTTTATTTTGGTTACAAAAAAACAGGTGTCGGTGGGGCAGGGCTTGCCATCGGAGTGGATTTGCCTGACGAGCTTGCGCCTTCATGAATGATTCAGGCCCGCACTCTGTGTTTGTCATCACACACGAGTTTTTTCCCAAGCGAGGGGGGATCGCGACATTTACCGAGGAGGTCGCCCGGGCCGGCGCGGCATTGGGTCACAAAATCGAGGTCTGGGCCCAGAGCGCGGCTGGCCATCCCGAAAAAAACTGGCCGTTCACCCTGCGTCGGCTGCCTCTGGCCGGCACCCACAACCTGTTCTGTCGCCTCAAGCTCATCGTGCGGCTCATCCATGAGAGACGCCGGTTGCGCTACGCCACGGTTTATCTGCCGGAGCCAGGACCGATGCTCGCCCTCATGGCACTGCTGCCCCTGCGCACCTTCCGCCCGCGCCGGATCGTGCTTACTTTTCATGGCTCGGAAATCCTGCGCTTTCACGCCGACCCGATGACGCGCTGGCTCACGCGCCGGCTCATACGGCACGCCTTTCGCATCACCACGCTGACGCATTACACCAAAAACTTGTTGTGCGAGTGCTTCCCCGAGGCGGATGCGAAAACCTTCCTCACGCCCGGCGCGTTGCGGGATGATTTTGCCGCAGTTGCGCGCACACCGGCGGCGAGCGCGGCGGCCGCGGCATCGGGCAAAGTCGTGGTGTTAACCGTCGGGCGGATTCATCCTCGTAAGGGCCAGTTGCTCACGTTGCAGGCCTTGCAAGCGCTGCCGCCCGCGCTCGCCGAGCGGGTGGAATATTGGGTCGCGGGCAGTGCGAATAAGGGCGGCTACGAGCGGATCCTGCGCGCGGCGGCCGCACGGCCAGGGCCGAGTGTGCGCTTTTTTGGCAACGTTCCTGAAGCGGAACTCGAACGCCTCTACGCCCGCGCGGATGTTTTTGCGCTCACCAGTATCGACTACGGGCACAGCGTGGAGGGATTCGGACTCGTTTATCTGGAGGCCTCCGCCCACGGGTTGCCGGTGGTGGCGCACCGGGTCGGTGGTGTGGCTGAAGCGGTGGTGGACGGCGAAACGGGTTTGCTGGTCGCCCCGCAACACCCCGTGGCGCTCACTGAGGCGTTTCGCCAACTCGTCGAAGATCCCGCGCTGCGCAGCCGAATGGGCGTTGCGGGTCGCAGCTGGGCCCGCCGCACTAGCTGGAGCCGCGCCGCCGAGCTGCTGTTTCATCCTGGCGACGAATTGCCCGACGAACCCGCCGACGAATGATTATCTGGCTCCTTCAAGACCGGCTGCGCAGCGGCGGCACCGAAAGGCAAACCGTGCTGTTGGCCCGCGCCTTTCAAGACTCCGGCCACGAGGTCACGGTGGTGACGTTTCGCCCCGGCGGGGTGCTGGAACCTACGCTCGGGGGAGTCCGTCAGCTCACGTTGCAACCCTTCGACACCGGCCTGAATTGGTTCGCGCCGGGGCTGGTGCGCGCCGCCCGAGCTGCCGCTCCAGACGTGGTTCTGTGCATGGGGCGGATGGCCAATTGCCACGCGGGTAAAATCGCCCGTGCGCTACCGACCGTCACGGTGGTTGGCACCCTGCGCACCGGCAAACCCCTGCCGTTCCTGTTTCGCCGCTCGTTGCGGCTGGTGGCGCATATCGTGGCCAACAGTGCTGAATCGGCCGCCCAACTGGTGCGCGTTCATGCCGTCGCCAGTGAGCGCGTTTCGGTGATTTATAACGCGCTGGTTTTCCCCCCGCTTTCCTCGGTTGGCGCAGTGCGCGACTCAGGCGTGCGCGCCCGTTTCGGTGCCACGGCGGAGACGCGGGTGCTGCTTTGTGTGGGCATGTTGCGGCCGGAGAAAAACCAGCGCGCCCTCATTGAAGTGGCCGCCGGTCTCGGTGGCGAAATCCCGTGGCAGCTCTGGCTGGCGGGCGAAGGTTCGGCCCGTGGCGAGTGCGAGGCGCTGGCGCAACGCCTTGGAGTGGCGGAGCGGGTACAGTTTCTCGGGTTTCAAGCCGACCCGACGCCACTTTATCGGGCGGCCGATGTGGCGGTGCTCGCATCGAAGGCCGAGTCGCTTTCCAACTTTTTAATCGAGGCGCAGGCCCATGGTTTGCCTGCGGTGGCCTACGCGGCGGGCGGCGTGGGTGAGTGTATTCAAAACGGG
>JBIIMH010000036.1:0-9692 GCA_044338095.1 Rariglobus sp.
TCCGATTTCGCTTTAGGTAAGCCCTCGGGCCTCCGTTGCACCTGAGCGTAGCCCTAGTGCATAGCGTAAAAACTACGCTTCGGTTTAAGTATCCACGATTATGGACGATATAAGGGCAGCCACAAGGCACCACCGCGTAATTCCCCCCTGCTGAACTCATGAAAAACCTCACCCTTGGCCGTCGTATTTCCCTCGGCTTCGCCGCCCTCGGCCTCCTCACCGTAACACTCGGCTTCGTTGCACTGAAAACTTTTCACCAGATAGCAAAGGACGCAGACGACTTGGTCGCAGGCCCCCTGTCTATCGTTCAAATCCATCAAACACACGGGGAAAACCATAAGTTGGCCAAAGAGCACCTCCGCGCCACCGACAAGGCCACGATCAACGCCAAAATAGCGAACAACAGCGAGGGCATCGTCACCTTCATCAAGCGGTACGATGAATCGATCACCGACCCCGCAACGCGTAAAATTTTCGATCAATTTAAAACCGACCGCGCTCTTTTCGCAAAGGAACTCAGCGCCGTTTTAGAGCTGAGCAACGCCGGCAAGACTGCCGAGGCCGCCGAACTGTCGCTCGGTAGGTTGGAGTCACTGCACCTCGATATCTCCACCCAACTCGATGCCTTGGGCCAGTTAAACCAGGTACGCCTCATCGACGATGTGCACAACATCGCGACCCACGTAAACTTCGGAAAAAACATTCTTATGGGCGGCTTGGCTGGGGCTCTTCTACTCGCGCTGGCCATCTCCGGATTGATCATCCGCAGCATCAACCGGGTGCTCCATGTCACCACCGAGTCGATCACCAAAGGGGCTACACACGTGTCTGTCGCCGCAGGCCAAGTGTCCGCCTCCAGCCAATCGCTCGCGGAAGGTGCCAGCCAACAAGCCGCCTCGTTGGAGGAAATCAGCTCCTCGATCGAGGAACTCTCCAGCATGACCAAACGCAACGCCGAGAACGCCCAGTCGGGCAAAACCTCGTCCGGTCAGGCGCGGACCGCCGCCGAGGCCGGTGCCGCCGAGATGGAGCGCTTGCAGGCCGCCATGAATGCGATCCAGCAATCTTCCAACGACATCGCCAAGATCATCAAAACCATCGACGAAATCGCCTTCCAGACCAACATTTTGGCGCTCAACGCCGCAGTCGAAGCCGCCCGCGCCGGCGAGGCCGGTGCCGGCTTCGCAGTGGTGGCCGACGAAGTGCGTTCGCTTGCCCAGCGCTCCGCACTGGCCGCGCGGGAAACCGCCGAAAAAATCGCCGATGCCACCGCTCGCAGCATCCAGGGCGTTGAACTGACCGTGCGGGTCGCGACGGGCCTGCAGCAGATTGTGGAAAAGAACCGCGAGGTGGACCGTCTCGTTACCGAAGTCGCCACGGCCTCCCACGAACAGAGCGACGGCCTGGCGCAAATCAACAATGCCATCAGCCAGATGGATAAAGTCACCCAGGCCAACGCCGCAGGGGCGGAAGAAACCGCATCGGCCGCCGCAGAACTCAATTCGCAGTCGGCTGAACTGAGTGCGGCCGCCGACCAACTGGCGGCGTTGGCGGGAATGAAATCCGCCTCAGCGCAACCGACCCAACCGACTGAAACTGCGGAAATGCCTACGCCTGAACAGGCCCAAACGCACGTTGCTGCGGCCCCAAGGGCTGCCAAAGCCGAACGGCCTGTGTCGGCCGTTAAAAAGGCCCCCACCCACTCCACCAGTCATTCCACTCCAAATTCAGGTACCGAGTCGTTAAGCTTCCGCGATTAGGCCCACGACGATCCGCGGCAAGGGGGCAGCCTTCGCCCCCCGGAGAGACGACCTCCGTGTCGTCCGGGTTCCCTGCCGAAAGTAGCGCAGACTTCCAGTCTGCTCACCGCCAGGCCCCTGCTGGGACCCCGAAGCAGACTGGAAGTCTGCGCCACTTTTCGGTCCGTGCTCGATCCAGCCCACACGGAGGTGGGCCCTCCCTCGAGCCTATCCCGCACTCACTCCCCGACCTGCGACGCGGCCGCAAGCTTGCGACTGAACTCCTCGCTCGAAAACGGCTTGGCCAGAAAGAAAATCCCCGGCTGCGCCATCGCCTCGATCGTGGCCGGATCATCCACGTAGCCCGACATGTAAAAGACTTTCAACGACGGCTTGATCTGCCGCAGGCGCTTGTAGAGTCCGTGGCCGTCCAAACCGGGCATGACGATATCGGTGACCAACAGGTCGATATCGGCCAAGCCGGTTTGCTCAGCCCACGCAAGGGCCTCCCGGCTGTCGTTGTACGCGGTGACGTGATGACCTAAAGAAGTGGCCATCATCTGGGTCACCATTCGCACCAGATCATCATCCTCAACCAGCAGAATACGCACGCCAACTATGGGCGCTGAGCCCGTCGCCACATCCTCCACGTATCCGGCCAGCGGATCGGCGATTTCAGGCAGATCGATGTGGAAAACCGTGCCCTTGCCCAGCTCGGTCTCGTAGGTCAAATCACCCCCGAACGCGCGGACAATGCCCAGAGAGGTGGCCAGCCCAAGCCCCGTGCCACGCCCGGGGGCCTTGGTGGTGTGGAAGGGTTGAAAGAGCTTGGCGCGCACCTCCTCGGGGATGCCGCCACCCGTATCCGACACGGACAGCCGCACCCGTCGCCCGCCTCCCTCGGCAGGCTCGCCACAGGTGACACGCACCGTCAGCACGCCCTCGGTGATCATGACGTCGCGCGCATTCAGGCAGAGGTTAAAAATCACCTGCTCAAGTTGCTTACTGTCGGCGCGGCACCAGGCGGGTTGCGCACAAGGCTCGATGTTGATGCGGATGTGCTCGCTGAGCACCGAGCGGATAAACCCGCGTAAACTATCGACCAGTGAGTTGAGGTCCACCGGTTCGGGCTGCGAAACCTCCTGGCGGCTAAACGCCACCAATTGCCGCACCAGATGACTGGCGCGACTGGAGGCATGCAGGATGTCGTCCACCTTGGCCTGTTGTTCAGGCGCTTGAAGTTCATCGCGCAACAACTCGGCGAAACAGCGAATGGCGGTGAGCAGGTTGTTAAAATCGTGAGCAACACCACCGGCGAGCAGGCCCACGGCCTCCATTTTCTGTAATTGCAGGGCACGCTCCTCGCCCTCGCGCTGCTTGCATTGAGTGCGGTGGCGCGCGTGCGCGATCGCCAAAATGCTCACCAGATCGCGGGCGTAATGCAGGGGCCCAATCGGGCCGGCGCCAGGCTCGGCGCGCAAACCGATGATCCACCCCACCTGCGGCGCCTGCGGATCAAGCGGCACCGCCACCCCCTCGCTCCAACCCGCTTCGCTCATCCAGGAATGCAACAACGGGAAGGCCTCCGCATCCTCGGGATAATCCAGCGTGTCGCCCGTCGGGGTAAGTTCGGCGAGCTGCGGCAGGGGCGTGGCTTCGTCGATTCCGTGTACGGCTGCGACCCCGAGCGCGCTGCCTTCCTCGGCCTGAATAACCAGGACGGCAGCCGGGACGGCCAGGTGCTCGCAAAACAAGCGCAGCGCCTCGCTGTTGACCTGCTCAGGCGAGGCGACCTCCACCACCAAGCGGCTGAAGTACGTGAGCGAGGTTTGGCGCATGGCGATGATCGCCAAATACTGCTCCTGGTCACGCTGTCCCTGAATGTCCGTGGTGCTGCCGATGTAGCCCAACATCAGGCCCTGGCCGTCGCGCCAAATGCGCACGCTTTCATGCACCCAGCGATAGGTACCGTCGGCTTGAAGCAACCGGTACTCATAGGAGATCGTTTCACCGGCAAACGCCGCAGCAGCCTCGGCAAGACGCCCCCGATCCACCGGATGGATAACATCCCAGACCTGATCACCCTGAAACCGCGCGACGTCCATGCCGGTCGCCTTGCACCAGGTGTTGTTGAGGTGAATCAAACGCCCCCGCGGGTCTCCGATCCAGATCATCGCCGGCGCATTATCAAGGAAGGCCAGCCAAGCAGAGTCCAACAGCGGCGACACCGCGGTCGAAGACTTCTGCGGCTGTTTAATGAAAAAGGGCATAAGGTAAAAAAAAGGGAACCCGTTCACCTGCGCGAGCCCGTTCCCGCAAAAACTCCGGCGCGTGGGCCAAACGGATGTTGGTGATACCCTCGGCATTACCGGCATGCTCGGCGTTGCGCCGGGTCATGCTCAATCGGAGTGTTCTTTTCGTTTCAACCTCTCGGCTTTAGCCATCCTTTCGAGAACCTTTTGATTGTGTTCTCGGTTTAAAAATCCGGCTCATTGGTTTCGCGTTTACCGATCTATTGAAACCCGTCGAACAACCACAGCGAGTTTCGCCGAACAATTGAAAGCCTCCCGCTTAACTTTCCTCATTGCCGGCGTTAGCGCGGCCGCGCTGGCAACGGTTGGGCGCGCCGCGCCGGAACCTGCGGACCTGCCCGCCATAGCGCTTGCGCCGATGGTCGTCACCGCCAGTCGCACCGCGCAACCCGTGAGCACACTACCGGTTGCCCCCACGATTTTCACGGCTGCCGACCTGCGCGCCTCGCCGGCCCTCGCGCTCGATGACACGCTGCGCGCAGCTCCGGCGTTTAGCCTGTTTCGGCGCAGCGGCAGCCTCACCGCCAACCCCACCGCGCAAGGCGTGTCCTTGCGTGGCCTCGGCCCGAGCGGCGCGAGTCGCTCGCTGGTCCTGCTCGACGGCGTGCCCCTCAATGACCCTTTTGGCGGCTGGGTTGCGTGGACCAAGTTGCCCAAGCTCTCGATCGCCGCCGCCGAGATCGTGCCGGGTGGCGGCTCCAGTGTCTGGGGCAACGCGTCGCTGGGCGGTTCAGTGCAACTGCTCACCACCCCGCCCGCCGGTAACCACGGCACCGTTGAGGCCCTCCTCGGCGATTTCAACACGCGCGGTGCCGAACTCGCCGTCACCACCAGCACCGCCGACGACCGCCACAGCGCCTCCGTGGACGCGGCCACTTTTGCCAGCGCTGGAGCTTATCTGCTGCGGAATCCTGGGGCCATAGACCGCCGCGCCGACCTCGACTACCAGCGCACCCAGGCCACCTTGCGCAACGCACTCACGACGTCGATCGACCTCACGTTGACCGCCCGCCTCTACGCCGAGGAGCGCGGCAACGGCACCCCACTCCAGCGCAACGCGACCGACGAACGCTTTATCTCGGCCACGCTCGCCAACTCGCCCGCCAAAGTGCACGCAAGCCCGGTCGCCTGGTCGGCGGTCACCTACGTCCAAGACCAAAGCTTCTCCTCCTATTTTAGCTCGGTGAACGCCGCCCGCACCACCGAGTCTCCCGCGAGCAACCAATACGAGGTGCCCGCCACGGCCCTGGGCACCGGGGCCACCGCGACTTGGGGAGCGCCCGCCGACGAAGCGCTCACCACCGTGGGACTCGATGCCCGCCACGTGGCAGGGGAGACACGGGAAGCCTTTTTGTTTTCCGTTCCGCTCAACGACTTCACCCGTGATCGTCGGGCTGGCGGCAAGCAAACCTGTGCCGGCGTCTTTGCCCGGCATGACCACAAGCTGGGTTCAACCCTGCGCGCCAGCGCCGGGGCCCGCGTGGATTATTGGCAGACCACCCACGGCTTCCGGCGCGAACTCAACACGCAAAGCGGGGCACTGACGCTTGATCAACCGTTCGCCGAACAAAGCGGCACCGAGTTCAGCCCCGCACTTGGCATGGTCTGGCAACCCACGCCCGAGCTGCGTGCGCGGGCTTCGGCGTATCAGGCGTTCCGCGTGCCGACGCTCAATGAGTATTACCGCCCCTTTCGCGTGGGGGCCGTCACGACCAATGCCAACCCCACGCTCGCGCCCGAAGCGCTCACCGGCTACGAAACCGGCGTCGACCTCGGGAGGCCCGACGCGCCTCTGGGTGCCTCGTTCACCGCCTTTGTGAATGAACTCCACGATGCCGTGACCAACGTCACCCTCGCTGCCAACACCCGCGAACGCCGCAACCTCGACCACGTCCGCGTGGCAGGCTTGGAATCCTCGTTACACGCCCGCCCCCATGCAGCGCTTACGCTGACGGCCGCCTACCTGGTTACCGACGCTCGCGTGATCAACCCCGGAGCCTCGGCGCCCGCCGCACTGGATGGCAACCGCCTCGCCCAAGTCCCGCGCCACACCTTTACGACAAGCGCGACCTGGAATGCGCCTTTGGAACTCCAGTTCACCACCCGCGCCCGCTGGATATCGGCGGCCTATGAAGACGACGAAAACACCCTGCGCCTGTCCCCGGCGGCGACGCTTGATTTCGGTGTGGCGCGGCGCTTTGCACGGCGGTGGGAAGTCTTTATAGCGATCGAAAACGCGTTTGATACCGACGTTGAGACGGGCCGCACGGCCAGCGGAATCGTTAATATCGCCCCGCCCCGCTGGAGCCGGGCAGGGCTGCGTTACGGGTGGTGAAACGAAGTCACTGCGGCGCGCCTTTTGGATTCGAAGAATGAAAAACGAACCGTTTAACCGCGGAGGTGCGTGAAACAGGGCCAGGTAAGCCAAACGGGCCAGGCCAGCCGAGGATCTTTGGACTTCACGAACACTAAAAAACCACAAAAAACGGCCAGGCCCCTGCGGAATTATCTCTGCTGGCCCGACGTTGCGAAAGGCGTTACCGGCCGCTGGCCCACCCCAGCCTTTCACGCCTTCGCTGAGCCACGCTTCCGCAGGACCGAGTTTAAACCCAGGCGCGACTCAGAACTCGGCGCGGAGGCCTAGGTAGTAGTTGCGACCGTTGGCGGGGTCGATGCCGTTGCCGCGCACGCGACTGAAGTAGGTCTCGGCGAGCGCATTGTTCAGACCGCCGAGCAGCCACACCTCGGCGTCGCGGCCGGCGACCTTCCCCGACCAAACGCGGGCTTCGGCGGTGAGATCGAGCACGACGTAGGCCGGGATCCGCCAGTCGGCACCGCCGGGGACAACAGTATTGGCATCATCGGCCCAGTGGTCCGAAAGGTGGGTGAACAGCGCGGCGACTTTCCAGGACTGCTCCTCTTGGACGACGAGGCCAGTCCGGAGCATGTGCTCGGGGGCGTATTGCGGGGTCTTGCCCTTGATGGCGGGTAGCCCGCCGACAAATTCGGCGTCAAGATATTGGTAAGATGAATACCAGCTCACCGAGAAGGTGGAGGGACCGTTGATGAGATCGTAGAAATCGATCTCCCCGGTGAGGCTGGCGCCCTGGTTCACCGATTCACCGACATTTTGGAAGTTGGAGCCGACGCGACCGAAGCGGTCCTTGTAATTGATGTGGAAGAGGCTGGCGTCGAACGAGGCCCAGGCGTTGGGACGGCCGCGGTAGCCGACTTCGGTGTTCACGACGTGGCCGGCTGCGAGTTCGGAGCTCACGGTATCGGCACCGCCGGAGGGAAAGGCATCGCCGTAGGTTGGCGGCTTGTAGGCGGTGGAGACGTTGGCATAGACCTCCGTCTTCGAGGTGGCGGCGAAGGTCGCGCCCAGGCCACCGAGGGGCACGAGCTCGGAGCGATCATCGCGGATCAAGTTGGCCGGCGATTTCGCGATGTTTACCTTTTCGTTCATCGATTGCTCATTCGCCTCAAGGCGGAGGGCGGGGGTGATGGTGAAGCGGTCGAAGCGGAAGAGGTTTTCCGAAAAAACGGCCGCAACGCGCGAGGTGCGGAGCGCATCGAAACGGAGGTTGGGGCCGCGGTCGGAGCGGAGGTCATTCGCGGCGGTGCGCTCGGTGAAGATCGGCGAGCGGATGTCCATGGCAGTGACGCCGACGGTGAGTGTGGATGTGTCGCCGCCGAGATCGTAGTCGACCCGCACGCGGCTGTCGGCGGCGAAGGTCTCGTAGGTGTGTTGGTTGATGTCGAGGGCGTTGCCGGTGACGGTGCCGAAACCCTGGCCGGTTTGGCGTTTGCTGTAGCGAATCACCTCGGAGCCCCAAACGCGGGTGTGCCAGAGGGAGTTTTCGCCAACGAGTTCGTAGCCCACGGAGCCCAAGGTCCGGTCGAGGCGCACGCGGTCATGGTTGAGCAGGTTCGCGTCGGGGTTGGCGGCGTAGTTGGCGACGGAGAGGCCGCCCGGCTCGCCGTGGTCGGCCTGGTAGGACTCGGCCAGCACGGTGATGCGCTGATTGGATTTTACATCGAAGAAAAGGGCTACGTCGCCGCCGTTGAGATCGAAGTCGCTGTTGCGAGTGCGGAAGGAATCGCCTGAGCGGTGATCGAAGTTCACGAGGTAGCCGAATTTGTCTTTGCCACCTTCCACGGTGCTAAAGGTGGAGTAGAGGTTGTCGCTGCCAACGATGTGCTGGGTGTTGATGTTCCAGGTGCTGGTGCGATTAGGCGCGTGACTGATGTAGTTCAGTGCGCCAGAGGGTTGGGCGCCGTAGAGCAAAGCGGCACCGCCTGAGACGAATTCAAGTCGGTCGAGACTCTCGAAAGGCGGGGCGAAATAGACGGTGGAATAACCCAGCGGATCGAGGACGAAGGGGATGCCGTCCTTAAGCACCATGAGGTTTTGCGATTCGTGGGGATCGCCGATACCGCGGTAGCTGAGGGAGAGCAGGGAGGAGTTACTCAGCTCGCTGGTGAGGAGGCCGGGGGTTTTGGCAAAGGCCTGCCGGTAGTTGTCGGTTTGTATCTGGGGCATCGAGTCGAAGTCGATGACGGAGGTTTTTTTACCGGCGTAGATGGTGGTGCCGATGACTTCGGCGAGGAAGGGCCCCTGGATGACGCGGTCGCCCTGAGTCTCACCCACCACGAAGAAAGGTGGCAGCGCGACGACCTCATCTGAAGCGGCAGGAGTGGCGGTTTTCGGAACGGCAGGAGTGGCGGGGGCCGTGGGTTCGGCAAGGGAGAGGGCAGGCGCAAGCGTAGCGGTGGCAAGGAGACCGAGGAGGCGGCAGGCGGCAAGCGGGGCGTGCCGGTTCTGATTAAGTGCGAGGCACGAAGGCGTTGGCAGGGAGGTCTTCATAAATAAGAGAGACCAAGATTGAATATGAGTCGCAGTCTCAAGTCAATGATTTATTGAGACGGCTTCTCATATTTATCGTATAAAGCATGGAAGTCATTGTTTTTGATACTATTCTAAAGGGAACGAGAAAGGCCACCCTCCGGAAATCAGGCGTAAAAGCCGCGATCTTGGAGGTAACACCAACCAACACCAGGCATACTTCGTGGCGGCAAAAAAGGGCGGGGGGGGGCATAAACGGGGTCGGGGCGTTACATGGATACATTCAGCGCAGGACTTCACTTTTCCGACTCTTAGTTATTGGTTATGTGGGGGGCATAAACGGGGTCGGGGCGTTACATGGATACATTCAGCGCAGGACTTCACTTTTCCGACTCTTAGTTATTGGTTATGTATCCATGTAAAAGCCTGCCCCCCCCTTTTATTTATAGCGCGCTACGGGTGGTGAAACGAAGTCACTGCGGCGCGCCTTTTGGATTCGAAGAAAGAGAAACGAACCGTTTAACCGCGAAGGCGCGTAAAACGGGGCCAGGTAAGCCAAACGGGCCAGGCCGGCCGAGGATCTTTGGACTTCACGAACACTAAAAAACCACAAAACACGGCCAGGCCCCTGCCGATCGTCCACCCCTTCGATCGTCCATGCCGACCCTATCTTGGTCGCTCCACGGCTGCCGCCAGTAACCGCCGGGGATCCTTTATCCACAAGACCGTTGCATATTCGCGGGCGGTGCGTGCGAGCCGATGCCACAAACGCGACCAAGTCTGGAGCTCGACGAG
>JBIIMH010000399.1:0-2792 GCA_044338095.1 Rariglobus sp.
TTCACCCGCTGAAACGGGCAAAGGTGCGACGGCCAGATCCCCTGTTATCGTCTGCACCCCGACCCAAGTGTCACCTATTAGGTGACACTGGCGCCAGGAGGGATCAGTCCGGAGCGGCGCAGGCGGTCGGCGAGTTTTTGTGCGTTCTTGTTGGCCAGTTCGTGCTCCCACACCCGCAGCACCCGCCAGCCCCGGGCGCGCAGCGCACGTGTGACGTACCGGTCGCGCGCCTGATTGCGGGCGAGTTTTTTATGCCAAAACGAGGCGTTGGATTTCGGGCTGGTGGCGTGGAGCGGGCAGCCGTGCCAAAAGCAGCCGTCGACAAACACCGCCAGCTTGAGCTTGGGGAAGACGAAGTCGGGTTTGCCCTCCAGCGGCCAACCGCGCCGCCAGCCGGTGATCCGGTGGGTTTTGAAAATGCCGATCAACCGCAGCTCGGTGGCCTTGTTGCCGCGGCCCTTGATGAGCGACATCACCGCCGAGCGCTTGGCCTGGGTCCAGATGTCGGCCATGGCTTTTCTAGGCCGCCGCCGGGAGGCCGTGGCGGGCTGCGAAGCACACCCGGCGTTCGGTTTCATCGGCGGTCGGGCCTCGGGCCATGCGGTCGAAAATCCCGCACCAAGCCGCTTCGGCGGGATAAAGCTGGTCGTCGGTCAACTCACCGGCCTCGGCGCGCGCCCTCGCCTCGGCGGCAAACGGTTTGAGCCTGCGCGGCCAGCCGCTTTCCGGCTCGTCGTAGCCGTCGGGATGCAGGCCGGGGTAGAGGTAGGCCAGCGCGTGCCACACGCACATCTCAGCTTTCCGCCTTCGCTCTGCACTTCGCAGCATGCCATTTCAGAAACTCTGGATCGGGCGAAAATAATTTCGGTAGCCTCAGTGGCTGGCCTTCAAACTGGGTCAGCCAGCCATCTTGTCGGGTCGCTTTATGGGGGGGCTTCTCGTGCAGGCTGGGGGCGAACCGAATCAGCGAATTTTCATCCACCCACATGAGATAACGGTCAAACGCACGGTCATGCAGCGCGTTGAGGCAAAGCCCGTTTTTGGGGTTCAGCCGGTTCTTAACATCCTCCGCCCACGGCACGATGTGGCTGGCGGTCAGCAGGGGGCGCGAGGCGAGACCGGTCACGCAGCAGCGAAAATCATAGGCAGAGAGAATGCGCCTGCGAAAAAAGCTCTGGTTTACCCGCACCTTAACAATCGCATCGCGCTCGACCCCCGAAGGAGGCAAATCGCCGGTTTCAATCTCAGCAACCTCTTCCACGGGACGCCCCAGCCGTTCGGCCAGAATGCGCTCACTTTCGAGTGCCAGTGCCTCGGGGTGGTCGCTGAATTCCGCCCAGATGTCCTCCTCGCCCTTTGCCCCATGGGACATGCCTTTGATGTTCCGCTTTTGCAGCACCGGATCGAGCCGGGCGAAATTGACTAATTTCAATGAAACGGAGCCAACGGTTCGCCCGATGAGTTCGGCCAACTCTTGGACCTGAGGATTACCCGTGTGAATTTTTCCAAACGGGATCTGATTATACAGATGGAACGCCAAAATGTGCTGCTCGCGGGTCCAGTTGGGGTTTTTACTCATGTGGGCTTCGGACGTTTTTTAAGGACACAGGCTTCCACGCATCGTTGGGACCGTAAAGCTGCAAGACTGTGGCGCGATCGCTTGCGGCCAAAAGATCGAAGACCGGTCGATCAATCACCCCGGCCGCGAACGCAGCCCAGTAATCCACCACAAAGCGGTCCGCGATGAAGGCGAAATCATGTCCGTCTTCGCCGTCGAGGATTTCGGCGGTCGGGTTGTCATCGCGGGTGAATCCAACGACACAGCCGCCAAACGCTTCGGCAACGCGACGAGCGCTCGTAGTGCATCGAAAAACGGACTCCCCGTTGGCGAAAATCCATTCGTTGCCGGTCGAGCTGCAGGTCGCCTCGCCATCCAATTGCCGGATAAACGCGGTTATAGCATCGCTGGTGATCATGGCTGGCGACGCGTCAGCTTTTCAGTTGCGAGATGGATCAACCGAGTTGCCAAACTGGCGGTAGGCGTGGGTGTCGGAAACGGTGATTTTGAAGGTGTCGGGATAGCCCATGAGGCGGGCGCATTCGCGAGGGGTGAGGCGGCGGGGGTTTTTGCCGGGGCCTTGGGAGACGAGGATTTCCGAGTCGTCCTTGTGGTAGCGGGCACTGAGGGTGCGGGTGGTGCTGGCGCCGGTCACCAGGCCGAAGCCGAAACCGTTGCCGGCGTCCTGGTGTTTTTTGGCGTAGGCTTGGAGGTAGGCCCAGAGATTGTCGTGAGAGGGGATGCTGGGGATGGGGACGGCGTGGATGTCGCCGTGGGGAGTTTCGCCGAAGTTGGCCGCGTAGGTGAGGCGGGAGTATTTGTCCCAATCGCTGGAGAAGACGCAGTGGGCACCGGTGCGTTCAAACGCGAGCCGGAAGCCGCCGATGCCGCAAAACAGGTCGATGAAACGAAGGGGAGTCTGGACCGATTGGGCAGGGGTGGCGGGCATTGGCGTGTAAAAAGCAGCCAATCAGTCCTGGGCTTAGGCGGGGTGCAAGCCCAGGTGCGGGCGGACATGGATAAGGAGCGAGGATCGGGTAGAGTCGGGACGTAGATAGGCCTTCGGCATGGGAAGCTACGAGCTAAGAGTGGGCCAGATTACCCGCGGGGGGTTGGACAACGGTGGGGGGAGGGTCGGAAATACAAGCTAAGAGCTGGGAGCTATGAGCTAAGAGCTGGGAGCTATGAGCTGAGAGCCATGCGCTAGAGCGTTTAATTTTAATCTGTAGTCGTT
>JBIIMH010000030.1:0-10266 GCA_044338095.1 Rariglobus sp.
CTCCTCTGCTCATGCTCGGGCTGCCCAAGGGCAGCCTTGAGGAATCCACCAAGAACCTGTTCGCCAAGGCGGGCTGGAAGATCACTACGAGTTCGCGCTCCTACAAGCCGTCTATTGACGACCCAGAGCTCGATGGACGTTTCGTGCGCGCCCAAGAGGTGAGCCGTTATGTCGAACATGGTTTTTTCGACTGTGGTCTGACCGGTCACGACTGGGTGCAGGAAAACAACTCCGACGTCGTCGAGGTCTGCGACTTGGTTTACAGTCGTGCCTCGACGCTTAAATCCCGCTGGGTGCTGTGCGTGCCCGAGTCTTCGTCAATTTATAAGCCCGAGGATCTCGCCGGTAAGCGCGTGGCCACGGAGCTGATGAACACCACCAAGCGCTACTTTGCCGAAAAGGGCATCGCCGCCGAGATCGAGTTCTCTTGGGGCGCCACCGAGGTCAAGGTGCCCGACCTCGTCGATGCCATTGTGGACATCACCGAAACCGGTTCCTCGCTGCGCGCCAACAAACTGCGCATCGTCGACACTCTCCTTTATACCAACACCAAGCTCATCGCCAACAAGGCCAGCTGGGCCAATCCGGCTAAGCGCAAGAAGATCGAAATCATCGCGCTTCTCCTGCGTGGCGCGTTGGAAGCCGGCAGCAAGGTCGGCCTCAAGCTGAACCTGCCCAAAGCCTCGCTCAACGCCCTTCTCAAGGCGCTGCCTTCCTTGCGTAACCCGACGATCTCCCCGCTCAGCTCGCCTGATTGGGTCGCCGTCGAGACGATCATCGATGAGAGCGTGGTGCGTGAAATCATCCCGCAACTCAAAGTGCTCGGGGCCGAAGGCATCGTCGAGTATCCTCTCAACAAGGTCGTTTACTAACGCTTCGGTTTCTCCGTCCTCCTCATGTCCAAGCCCAAGCTCGTCACGCTCGGTCTACTGCAGCACGCCTGCGCAGCAGACCCGAAGGCCAACCTCAAGAAAACCCTCGCCCTCACCGAGAAGGCCGCCAAACAGGGCGCCCAGATCATCTGTACGCAGGAGCTCTTCCGCTCGCAGTATTTCTGTCAGGCCGAGGACCATAAGTACTTTGAGTTGGCCGAGTCGATTCCCGGCCCCAGCACCGAGGCGTTTCAAAAAATCGCCAAGAAGCACGGGGTCGTGATCGTTGCCTCGCTGTTTGAAAAGCGCGCCAGCGGTCTCTATCACAACACCGCCGTCATCATTGATGCCGACGGTTCGTTGCTGGGGATTTATCGCAAGATGCACATCCCGGACGACCCGCTGTTCTACGAGAAGTTTTACTTCACGCCCGGCGACACCGGTTTCAAGGCTTGGGATACCAAGTTCGGCAAGATCGGCGTGCTCATCTGCTGGGATCAGTGGTACCCCGAGGGCGCCCGCCTCACCGCCATGCAGGGCGCGGAAATCCTTTTTTATCCCACCGCCATCGGCTGGCATCCGTCCGAAAAAGCCGAATACGGGGTCAACCAGCATGGCGCCTGGGAGCTCATTCAGCGTTCGCACGCGGTGGCCAATGGCTGCTACGTTGCTGCGATCAATCGCATCGGCCTGGAGCAGCCCATCGGTGGCGACGGATTGGAGTTCTGGGGCCAGAGTTTCGTGGCCGGCACCAGCGGGCAGATCCTCGCCAAGGCCAGCGTCGACAAGGAGGAAATTCTCCTCGTTCCCGTGGAGTTGGGCAAAGTCGACGTGACGCGCACCCATTGGCCTTTCCTGCGCGACCGGCGCATCGACGCCTATGGGGACCTCACCAAACGGTTTATCGATTGATTCTAACTGCTAGGAGCCCTTGGTGGTCGTGATTTAAACCGCCTCCACCTCGGGTAATTTCGCCCCTTACGGACTCCAGCCTCCAGACCTATTTCATTGTGGCCAAATTAACGAAACAAACGCCCGCCGAGCTCGGTTTTCGCATGCCCGCCGAGTGGGCACCGCAAACGGCCATCTGGCTATCGTGGCCGCACAAGCGCGCGTCCTGGCCCGGCCAGTTCCGCCCCATCCCGTATGTGTTTGCCGGGATCGTGGCCCAGATCAGCCGATTCCAACAAGTGCGGATCAACATCGCCGCGCCTTTGCAGAAACGCGCCTGGTCGCTGATCACCAAGGCCGGTGCCGATCTCACCAAGGTCACCTTTTACGATCATCCCACCAACGATGCGTGGTGCCGCGATCACGGGCCGATTTTTGTTAAAAACCCGCTCACGGGCGAAGTGGCCGTGACCGACTGGGTTCACACCGCCTGGGGTGGCAAATACCCGCCCTACGACCTCGATAACACCATCCCGCCGCTCGTCGCCAAAAAGCTAAAGCTGCGCCGGTTTGAAAACGACATGGTCCTCGAGGGCGGTTCACTTGACGTCAATGGCGAGGGCCTGCTCCTCACCAGCGAGCAATGCCTACTTAATAAAAACCGTAACCCGCATCTCTCCCGCGAGCAGATCGAGCAAAACCTGAAGGATTACCTCGGGGTGACTCAGGTGCTCTGGGTTGGCGACGGCATCATCGGAGACGACACTGACGGCCACATCGACGACATCACGCGCTTCTACAAAACCGATGGTTTTATCACCGTGGTCGAGTCAAACAAGCGCGACGCCAACCACAAAATCCTCGCCGAAAACCTGGAGCGGCTAAAAGCCTTCCGTACACCCACGGGCAAGAAATTCGACATCGTCGAGTTGCCCATGCCCAAGCCGTTCGCCTTTCAAGGCCAGCCGGTGCCGGCCAGCTACGCGAATTTTCTCATCATTAATGGCGCGGTGCTCGTGCCCAACTTCCGCCAAAAGAAACGTGACGCAGAGGCCAATGCCATCATCGCGTCCTGCTTCCCTGGTCGGGAAATCATTCCAATTGATTGCTACGATTTGATCTGGGGCCTGGGCACCTTGCATTGCATTTCCCAGCAGCAGCCCGCCTAAAGTCCGCCTTTTTGTTTCAATGAAATCGACCGTCCGTTTCTTACTTGCCGCTGTTTGTCTGGCCCTCGTCGGCTGCGAATCCACGCGCCATGAAGTGGCCGCCAGCGTGAAGGAGAAGTTCACCGGCCCAACCTATGTGCGGCGGGTTTATGCCGCCGACCTTCGCTCGGTGTTTGACGTTGCCCGTGCAAACGCCGAGCGGCTGGGGTTCCGGATTACCCGGGCTGGAGCCGCTCAAGGTGTCCTGGACGGGGTGAGTCGGTTGACGAGCGATGATCGCCTCCGCGGGAGTCGCCAGCAGACGATCAAGGTCCGCCTTGTCGCTACCGCCGAGGGCGGCACGGAGCTCGCTGTTTTGTTCACCGAAATCATCGAGGATGATTTCGACAAAGGGGCAGGGCAGGGAATCGAGACCTCGTTGCGCGACCACCCGCTGTACGCGAGTTTCTTTGCCGGGTTCGCGCAACTTCCCGCCCGCTAAAAGCGCACTTCCACTGGTATTTTACGAGTGGCTACCGAGGCAGGCCGGGTGCGAGTCCGGGTGGTTACGGCTAACCATTGCCCGCGTGCCCCGGTAACTGTGCTCGTCTGAACGCGACGGCCTATTTGCCGTCGGGGGTGAAGACGACCTTGATGCCTTCTTGGCGGATATTCACCCGCATCGCCTCGTCGAGATTGGCGAGGGTGAAGCGGTGGGTGATGAGTTCCTCCACCGGCAGGCCGATGCCTTGGGCGCGGCGCAGGAAATTGTAGGCGATGGGGTATTCATCGACCGTGTACACCCAGGAGCCGACCACGGTGATCTCCTTTTGGCAGATGTCGCGGTGCGGGTTGATCTTGGATTCACCGTTATCGACAAAAAAGCCGACCTCGCACAGACCGCCGCCACGGCGCACGAATTTCCAGATGTTGGAGGCTGCTACGGGCACGCCGGTGCATTGAAACGCAAAGTGGGCGCCAGTGCCTTTGGTGGCCTGTTTAACCGCCCCAACCAGCTGTTCGGAGTCGGGATAGTTTTTGAAATTAATTAACGTGTCGGCGCCGAGTTTGCCGGCCATGCGCAGGCGGTTGTCGTCGCCATCCACCGCGACGATGTGCTGGCAACCGGCGGTGCGGACGGCGGCGAGCAGGAGCAGCCCGATGGGACCGCAGCCTTGGATGACGACACGACTGCGGAAATTAAGCAGACCGGTGGACTTGGCGCGTTCGAGGGCATGGACAACCACTGCGGCGGGCTCGATGAGCATGCGCAGGTTTACGTTCATGTCATTCACCACAAAGAACGTGGCGTTCTTGCGGATGATGATGTACTCGGCGAACCAGCCATTGAGGTGGTCGGTGGGCGTATCGGGCAACAGGCCGTAAACACCGAGATTGTCGCAAAGATTGGTGCGGCCGGGGGTATACAGGCAGGCGTCGCATTTGCCGCAGGTCATCACACTGGTTACGATGCGGTCGCCGACTTTGACGACTTTGCCGCCGTTGTCGCGGGTCACGTTTTTACCGAGGGCGATGATGGTGCCGGTGCCTTCGTGGCCGAGGACAACAGGGATTAAACTGAACGGGTCATGACGAAACTCGTGCACGTCGGTTCCGCACACCCCGCAACCCTCAACCTTCACCAGGATCTCGTCGTCGGTGATTGGGCGGACTGGGAACTCACGGACCTCGATTTTCTCGTTGGCGACGAGCACGGCGGCCCTCGCCTTGGTGGGCAGCTCGCGGGTGATCACGATGGGCGATGACGATGCGCCTGGCGGCTTCGCGATCGCCGGAGCGGCGGCAGCCCGTTGAGGCAGTCGACTGACGACCTCGGTGACGATGTTGCGAACCTGTTCTTCGTTAATCATGATGTTTGGAGCTGCGCAGTTTTCGACGGGAATTCCCAGTGGGAGATAATGACAGATTTTTTGCTAACGTCTAGATGGCGTGAATGGGAGAATAAAAAAGGTGGTTGCAGAATCTACCGCACCCATCCCGCCGATCACTTCAATTGCAATAAGGACAATTAGCGTGAGGGCCGTCGGTCATCTAATCGAATGCGGATCAGCCTTACCCTTTTGTTTGGGTCTTAATTTCCACCACATCGTGCGGGGCAGCCTCTTTCTGTCCTGCAGGAGAAACTCGAATATAGCGGGCCTTTTCACGCAGGGTGGCGAGGTCCTTGGCCCCCAGATAACCCATGCCGCTTTGTACGCCGCCGACCAAGGTGGCGAGCACCTCGTCAGCCGAACCGGAGACCTCCTTGAGCGCCTCGATCCCCTCGGCGGTGAGTTTGCGCGAGTTGTCGGTTTTGTCGTGGCCGTAGCGAGCCGCGCTGCCTGCCTGCATTGCGCTGATCGAGCCCATGCCGCGGTACTGCTTAAAGAGTTTGCCGTTGATTTCCATGATCTCGCCCGGCGCCTCGCGGCAACCGGCCAGCAACCCGCCTAGGATCACCGCGTCGGCGATAGTGAGGGCTTTGACGATGTCGCCCGACTTGGTGATGCCGCCGTCTGCGATGATTTTAACCCCACGGGCCTTGGCGCCTTGGGCGGCCACGTAGAGCGCCGTCAGCTGTGGGATACCCACGCCGGCAACGACGCGGGTGGTGCAGATAGAACCGGGACCCTGGCCGACTTTGATCGCGCTGGCGCCGCATGAAGCGAGGTAATCGACGCCGGAGGCGCTGGTCACGTTGCCCGCGATGATGGTCAGGTGAGGAAAGGCTTCGCGCACCAGTTTCACGATGTCGCCCACTCCGGCGGTGTGACCGTGGGCGGTGGAAACGGCCACCGCGTCGATGTGCTCGTCCACCAACTGGCCGACGTGGGTGATGATTTTGTCGCGGTCGAGCGAGCCGTCCGGCAGGCGCACCGGGGCGATGGCGGCACCGACAACGAGGCGAAAATCATTGTCGCGGGACGGCTTCCGGCGCGACTTCGATTCAGAGAGGATGCGGTCGATGTCCGAGAACGTGACGAGGCCCCGCAGGCGATCCTGGTCATCCACCACGAGCATTTTGTGAATGCCCATGTGCTCGCTGAAGAAGGTGTCGGCCGCCTTGATCGGGTCGGGCTGGAGGGCTTTTTCGTGGATGGTGAGGATGTCGCGGCGGGGGGTCATCGCCTCGGCCACCGTCTTGGTTTTGTAGCGCTCGCGCACGGTGCTGCCCGAGAGCAGGCCGACGAGTTTACCGGCCTCATCGACTACGGGGAAGGTACGGAAATCGAATTTGCGGTTCTCGACGAGGGCGAGCACGTCGCCGACCAACTGGTGCGGCGCTACGGTGATCGGGTCTTGAATGAGCCCGTGAATGTGGCGTTTGACGCGGGCGACTTCCTTCACCTGGTCGCGAGCGGGCATGTTGTAATGAATCAAGCCAAGGCCGCCGTTAAGCGCCATGGAGATGGCCATGCGCGCCTCGGTGACGGTGTCCATGTCGGAGGAGATAACCGGAATGGAGAGGCGGAGGGCGTCGGACAGGGCGGTCGACGTGTCGGCATCCTTGGGCAAAATCTCCGAGTAAAGCGTTGCCAGTGAGACGTCGTCGAAGGTGAGTGCTACGGGCAGATTGGCCCGAAAGAAGATGTCGGCGGGCTGATAAAATTCTGCGTCGAACGCGTGAGCTAGGGACGTGGCAACCATTGTCATAAGTTGCCGAGAAGGGAGTAGGCCCCGCCCGTCAAAGCGCAAAGTTTTTTTTGGATGGCGCGATGATCCGCGGCAGGGACGAAGACTATGTGCAAATGCCCCTTGTGCCGACGGAGCTGGTGGCCGCGTAGGAATGCGCGAAGTCGGGGTGCGCCGCCGCATTTGGGGGGGCGCCCGTCCTGTGCTGAGCACCTAACAACCACCGGTAATGTCGCGTCCCCCCCCAGTTCACTTAACCAGCTGGTTTTGAATGGCGTAGTGGGTGAGCTCCGCACTGTTTTGCATCCCCGTCTTCTCAAGTATGCGAGTGCGGTAGGTGCTCACCGTCTTGACGCTCAGTGAAAGCTCCTGGGCGATCGCGCTGACGGTTTTGCCCGAGGCGATGAGGCGCAACACAACGAATTCGCGGTCGGAGAGGCGTTCGTGGGGGGCGGTTTGCACGTCGATGGCGAGGTAGGCGGCCATTTTTTCGGCGAGGGCCGGGCTCACGTAACGCCCGCCGGAAATCACTTTTTTAACCGCCCCGACCAGCTCCGCCGGCGCGCTTTCCTTGGTCATGTAGCCGGCCGCACCGATCTTGAGCATACGCACCGCAAATTGATCCTCAGGGTGCATGCTGAGCATCAACACCGGCAGTCGAGGGCGCGACTTCTTGATCGCTTTGAGCACGTCCAGTCCGTTTTGCCCAGGCAGGGTGATGTCGAGCACCAGCACGTCCCAGGTTTCCCGCCACGCCAGCTCCAAGGCCTGTTGGCCGGTGCCCGCCTCGCCGAAAACGGCCTGCTTGAACTCGGCGGCAAGGATTTGTTTGAGCCCCTGTCTGACCACGGCGTGATCGTCGGCGATGAGGATTCTCATGGTGTTTGGCCCCATTGGCGGTCGGCTGAGGTGAGCGGGATGCTCACGGTGACGATGGTGCCCAGCCCCGGGCCGCCGGAGAAAACCGCCGCCCCGCCCAATAACGCGGCGCGTTCGCGAATGCCGACCAGCCCGATGGATTTGACACTCGCGATGGCCGCCTCGGTGATGCCGCTGCCGTTGTCGCGCACGATCAGCACGAGCCGCCCGGCATCCACGGCGATGACCACCTCGACCTGGGTTGCGGCGGCGTGGCGGATAATGTTGGTGAGCGTTTCCTGAAAAATGCGGAAAAACGTCGTGGAGAATTCCTGACCCCACATCGTCTCGTCCACCATGATCGTGGTGGTGCAGCGAACTCCCGTGCGGAGCTGGAAGTCGTTGGCTTGCCACTCGATGGCAGCGACGAGGCCCAGGTTGTCGAGCACGCCAGGGCGCAGGTCGGTGCTGATTTGGCGCACGGTTTGGATGGTGGCGTCGATGCGGTCGGCCAAGGCCTGCACCTTTTTCCCGAGCGCTTCATTGGTGTTGATCACTTCGTTGACCAGCCATGACAGGTCCAGTTTGAGGCCGGTGAGTGCCTGGCCGAGCTCATCGTGTACCTGGCGCGAGATTCGAATGCACTCCTGCTCGCGCACCTGCTGAAGGTGCGCGGTGAGGGCGCGCAGTTGCTCATTTGATTGGAGTAGTTTGACCTCAGCCGCGTGCCGTTCGCGCCGCTCCTGGGCTTCACTGAGCGCACGGCGCACCGAGGGGCCGAGGCGCGCCAGGTGGGTTTTGAGCACGTAGTCGGTGGCACCGATTTTCAGCGTTTCAATGGCCACCTCTTCGCCCATCGTTCCGGTGACGAAGATAAAGGGAATTTCCAACGCCTTGCCTTGCACGATGCGCAGGGCTTCTAATCCGTCGAAGGTGGGTAGGCGGAAGTCCGAGAGGATGATGTCCGGCGCGGTGTCGTTGAGTTGTCCTTCGAAGTCCTCACGGGTTTCGACCCGCGTGATCATAAAAAAAATGCCGGCGTCGACCAAGGCCCGATGGGCCAGTTCGGCGTGGGCGGGGTCGTCCTCCAGTAGCAGAATGTGTATGGGATTGGGCGCTTGCATCTTAGGGGAGGGGGCTGGCGGAGGGTTTTTAAGGTGGATGGATTCCTTGAGCGGGGGGGGGCGGCGGGGGAACTGCGCCACCGGATTCCTCGACGGAGAGTTGTCGCTGGCGGGTGGTGGGATCGGGCTAGGCCCAGGTCAACCTCGGGTGCCCTCCACGACGTTACCTAGGCCTGACATCTCCAGGACGTTACGAACGTCGGGGCGGGCACCGAGAAAACGCAGGTCCTGCTGCTGGCTGAGGGCCCAAAGGCGCAGGCGCGCCATCAGCTCGGCGCCTGAAGTGTCGATGAACTGGAGCCGTGCGATATTGATCAGGTGGGTGTTGCGCGGCGGAGGGTTGACCGCAGTCAGACGTTCGCGGGTCTGCGTCCAAACCGCTTCGGCGTTGGCGGCGGTGATCTCGCCCTGCCAGGCGAGGGTGTGGCCGCCGGGATAGGCGGGGACGACCGTCGCGGTGCCGCTTTCGACGTAGCGCGCGCCTTGGGGCGCCTGATCGGGCAGGTTAAGATAGCTGGTTAACTGCAGCAATTGGAGGGTGCTTTGGACCTCGGCGCTGGGGTTCAGGATAACGAGTTTTTTGCCCTGTTCGTGAAGGCGACGGTGCCACTGCACGAGCATGGCCGCGCCCGTGCTGTCTAGAAAATGCACCTGTGAAAGGTCGAGCAGGCAATCGCTGGGCGCCACCATGGCTTCCGCAAAGATCGCCGCGTGCTGGTTCAAGCCGCTTGCGCTCAAATCCCCCGTGACCTGCAACTCACGCCTGGCGGGTGACGGGGCCGGGGTTGCGCTGTTCAGGTCGGGTGGGTTCACGGGCCGTCGTCGGTGGTGCAGGCTGAGGCATTGGCGGGTGATGGCGGGGACGAAGTGGATGAAGTCGCCCGCATAGCGGCCAAACAGGCGGCGCGGTTCCTGGGCGAGCCGATAAAAACATTCGGTGCCGGTGCGCTGCATCAAGGCCGGGGCGCGTTTGATCCGGCCGGCGATAAAATCCAGCGTGGCCCCGACCCCGATCATGACGGGCACACCCAGTTGTTGGTAATGTTTTGCGATCCATTTTTCCTGCTTGGGGCAGCCGAAGGAAACGAGCACGAGATCGGGGTTGGCCGCCCGCACGCGCCGGGAAATCTCGGCAAAATCCATCGTCAAGAGCGTGCCGAAGGGCGGCGAGTAGTGGCCGGCGATCACCAGTTGCGGGTATTGTTGGCGCAGACGCGCGGCTGCCTCAGCGGCCACCCCTTGCTGGGCGCCTAAAAGGAACAGGCGGTGCCCGTTGCGCGCCGCCGCTTCGATGAGCAGCGGCGCCACATCCGCGCCGGCCACCCGCTCAGGCAACGGATTCCCCAGCCAGCGGGATGCCCAGACCAAGGGCGCGCCGTCGCACAGGACCAGATCCGCTGCCAGCAGGATGCGCCGCAGCTCCACATCGTGGCGCGCCTGCACGAGAAAATCCACGTTGGCGGTCACCACATAATGCGCTCGCCGGCTGCCAATCATCTCGCCCACGCGCGCCACCGCCTCGGCTTGAGTGATGTTCTCAAAGGGCACTCCCAGCAGCCCTACCGGCCAGCGCCGCCGCTGCGCGGTCCCACAGTGGGTGTCCGCCGTTGGCACCGCCGGAATGGGGGCGGGGGCCGGATCGCTGCCAGGGGCGAATCTCATGCCTGATTAAACGCTGTTGGAGCCTGGTTTGAAATAGGGTCGGAGCCTACGGGTCCAAGCCTACCGGTATCCGCGACG
>JBIIMH010000400.1:0-2782 GCA_044338095.1 Rariglobus sp.
TGGGTTACGCGTTCCTCGGTGTTGCCACGCTCTCGTCGGTCGGTGCCGGAGGCGTGGTGCTGATGATGGTCGCGCACGGCCTTTCGGTTGCGCTGCTGTTCCTGCTTTCGACCAGCATCTATCACCGCACCCAGACCTTTGATCTCAATGAAATGGGCGGCCTCGCGCAAAAGACTCCGGTGCTCGCCGCGTTCTTTGTCACCGCCACCATGGCCAGCATCGGGCTTCCCGGTTTGGCCAACTTCTGGGGTGAGCTGACTATTTTCGTCGCCGCTTGGACGTTCTCACCGCTGCTCACCGCCCTGGCTATTTCGGGTGTGATCATCTCCGCGATCTACGGCCTGCGTGCTGCCGCGAAGGTGTTTTTCGGCCAACCCACCGAGGCCCTCGCCAAGGTGTTGGCTGCACAGCCCGCCACCGACCTGCGTTGGTCTGAAAAACTCCCAGCGCTCATCCTGATCGCCGCGCTGTTCTTCATCGGCTTCTGGCCCAAGTCACTGTCCACCCCGCTCAACGCAGCGCTTGAATCTGTCTATCCCGCCAAAGTCGTTACCGCGGCTGCCGGCCAATAATTTAGCAATCCGCCCATGTCACCCGAACTCATCCAGGCCGCTGCCGACAACCGCTGGGCGGCCATCGCCCCCGAGCTCTCGCTCGGCTGTCTCGCCTTGTTTCTCCTCGTGCTGGAGATCTTCCTGCCGAAAAACCGGCAGTCGATTATCCCAACCGTAGCCATCACCGGCCAGATTGGTCTGCTGCTCGGTTTTGTGTGGAATCTGCGCTACGGCCCGTTCGAGGCCTACGAGACCTTTAATGGCCTGCTGCGCCACACTCAGGAGGGCCAGTTCATGCGCGGCTTCTTTATGCTCACCTCCGTTCTGGTGTGCATCCTCGGAGTCATCGCCCTGGCCAAGCAGAAGCTGCCCAAGGTCGAGTTCTTTGTGATCACCTTGGTTGTATCCGCCGCGATGATGCTGCTCGCTCAGAGCAACCACTTCGTCCTGTTCTTCGTCGCCCTCGAAACCGTCACGGTCGGTTTCTACATCCTCGTCAGTTATTTCCGCACCAGCCCGCTCTCGCTGGAGGCCGGGCTTAAATACCTGATCACAGGCGCGCTCAGCTCCGCCATTTTGCTGTTTGGCATCGTGCTGCTGTACGGGGTGGCCGGTAACCCGACGCTCCCCGGATCGTCGAGCGAGTCGATGAACTTCAATTCCCTGCGCGTGTTCCTTGATGCCAATCCCGATAACTTCCTCGCCAGCGTCGGTATTGTCTTCGTGCTCGCCGGGGTCGCTTTCAAGATTGGTGCGGTTCCCTTCCAGATCTGGATTCCTGATGTTTACCAAGGTGCGCCTACCCCCGTGACCGCCTTCCTTGCCGTCGCCTCCAAGGCCGCCGGTTTTTCGGTGCTGCTCATCCTCACCAAAAACGTATTCGGTTCGTATGAAACCCTGCTCGTGCCGGTGCTTTCCGCCATGGCCATTGCCACGATTCTCTTTGGTAACTTGGCTGCTCTCACCCAGCACAACGTCAAACGCCTCATCGGCCTTTCCGGTGTTTCCCATGCGGGCTACCTGCTCATCGCCGTGATCGCCGCCTCGACTGAACCCCTGGCTGCGGGCGCGGTTTATTTCTATCTCTTCGCCTACCTGTTGGCCTCGTTCGCCGTGTTTGGCGTGATGACCCATGTCGCGGGCGCCAACGACGCCGACCAAGACCTCGATCATTACACCGGTCTTGCCAAAACCCACCCGTTCCTTGGCGCGATCCTCGCGATTGGTTTGGGCTCGCTGGCGGGTATCCCGCCACTGGCCGGGTTTATGGGTAAACTCCTTATCTTCATCGCCGCGTTCAAGGCCGGCCTCTACACCCTGCTGGCCGTGGCCATCGTCGGTGTGGTGGTCTCGATTTACTACTACTTCGGCTGGATCAAAGCGGCCTACTTCTCGACTTGGACTGCGCCGCTTCTGGAAGGCGAAACCGACACCCGCCCGGCACGCACGCCGTTGAGCCTGACCGCCGGAATGACCCTCGGTTTACTGACTGCCGCCACCATCGTTCTAGGTTTCTACCAAGGCGCTTTGGGCGAGTGGTTGTTGGCTAGGTAAGACCTGGATTATGGGCGATACCAAGCGCCGGGCAAAATCGCCCGGCGCTTTTTAGTATCGTTAACTCCAGTCCTCTCTGCCCCCGTTCCTTTTCGTGTCTAATACCCATTACACAGCTATTCAGGACTTTTAACGCTAGAACGCTAAGGCGCGAAGTATGAGACAACTCGTTTTGAGCAAATGCTTTCTTTGCGCCTCTGCGACTTTGCGTTTTAAAGACCCGGTTTGATTACTAAAGAGGATAACCGGCGATGAATAACTGTATGCACAACCATTTTACGCACGCCGTGTTGTCCGCGTCCCTCTTGGTCGTGGCCCTCGGCAGTGACTGCCGTGCCGTCAAAACTTCTAACATCCGGATCAGACTCTCCACCCCGCGCCCGGGGTAGTGGGTCTGAAGTAGCGGCTGCGCTTCGCCGCCGTTGGCCTGCTGATCAGTCTTTTATTTCGATCGGCTCGTAGCGGGGGCAGAGGATGCGATTGATGATGAAACCGATGACGTAAGCGACGCTACAATAACTGAAGAGGACGACGTAACCAGCACCGCCGAGTTGGTCGAGGACGCGACCGCTGACGACTGGGAAAATCATGCCGGCGAGCGAACCGACCAAGCCGCCGAGGCCGATGAGCGAGGCGATGGCCCTCTTGGGGAAAAGATCGCTGATGGTGGTGTA
>JBIIMH010000401.1:0-2774 GCA_044338095.1 Rariglobus sp.
GTGCGCGCTGGGTCCGGGAGCTTGGCCACCTCGCTTTTGATCAGCGTGGCTAGGCGCTCCTTCCACTGGGAGCGGGCGTAGAGGTCGATGTCTTGGGGATTGGCGAACCAGTCGGCAACCTCATCGGGATCTTGGGCGGAAAACCATTCAGCCAATTGGCCATGAAGGTCGATCAGGCACCACGCCATCCCGACCTCACGGGTGGACAGTTCGAACTCCTGGATATGGTGCTGGAGCCGACGCTCGTCTTCAGGCGGATAGACGGCGAACCAGATGCGTTGGGCGGCGGCCTTGTTGGGATTCAAGGGCAGCGAAACGTGGCGGCGGTAGTTATGCAGGAGCTGGTTAATCCGTGACATCGGCAAGGGCGAGTTCGGTGGGAGTGAGAAGGGGTGAGAAATCGAGTTCTATGACCCCGCCGGCCTGCTTAAAGCCGAGGAGACCGCGCGCGGAGGCTAGCGAGAGTAGGCTTGGAATGAGGCTGAGTTGCGTGGTGGCGAGTTCGCCGAATTCGGATTGAAGGAGGCGTTGGCCGCGCAGGCCGGCGAGATAGCCGGCAAGCATAGCGTAGGCCACGGCGACCGGGCGCGGAGCGGGATGGGTACGGTGTTTTTTGAACCGGCCAGCCAAGTGCCCGGCGCAGGTCCAGGAGGCGGAGGTGTTTTGGGCGATGGATTTGAGCGACGCCGGGCTGAACCGATCAGGGAAGGCGGCGGAAAGGAACTCCTCGACGCGCTCCCGCGTCAGCTGCTCGCCCAATGACAGAGTGCGGATGAGCGCAAAACTACCGCGCAGCTGAGCATCGCGGCCGAAAGCACAGACGAGCGCGATGGTCGGCAGGGACGCAGGATCGAGGGCCGCGAGTTTGCGCAGGACGCGGAAGAGGGGCTTGTTGACGTCCAACCCGTAAAGCTCGACTAGGTGCTTGTGGCTCTTGATGCGGCTCGAACTGGTGGGCTTGCCGAGGATATTGTCGTCGATGATGGCGGCGGCGATTTCGGGCAAAGAGGCGTCGGGCTTGGTTTGGCCCAAGACGAGGGCTAATTCATCGAGCATCATCGTACGCGAAGTGAGGGCACCGCTAATCGAGCAGCGAAAGCCAAGGGCATCACGGCGCGGAGTGATGAGTGCGTCGATATGAGCGAGCGAAGGCGTGGAGTTCTGGAGGGGGGCCGTCATTCAGGTTGCGGCGTTTGGAATTGTAAAAAGATAGCATGATCAAATCGGTTAAAGACAGGTCCTGCCGAGCAGAATCGGGGACATTACGGTAAAACGGAGGGACCTTAGCAGGAGGGGTTGGACAACGGTGGGGGGAGGGCCGGAAATACAAGCTAAGAGCTAGGAGTCGGAGGGGTTACACAGAGGGCGGCACGAGGTCGGCGGAGGACACGGAGCAAGGCGGCTCGGAGTAGCGCAGAGCTCCAGGCTCGGCATCGGGTCGAGAACGAGGTCGGGGAGCGTGATTACGGCGTAAGCGGTGCCGCGGCTGAAGGCTGCCGATCAGCGGACTATGAGCTGTTAAACGGACGTGCTCGGCGGCGGGAGGACTTCCCAGTGGCCGCCTTTTTGGGGGCCGACGTAGCGGAGGTGGCCGAGCTTCACGAGTTTGGCGGCGGCCAGTTCGACGGCGCGTGTGGTCAGGCCAATTTCCTTGGCGACTTCGGCCAAGGTCAGTGTGGGGTGGGCCTGAAGCAGTGCGAGGATACGAGCCGGCGTCTTGGCCGTGGCTTTCACCGAAGTTTTCACCGAAGTTTCCACCGAAGGTTTTGCCCGCGTTTTTTCGGTGATCGCAGGGGCGGCACCGGCGGTGGCACGCGGGTGGATGGGGAGGCGAATCAGGAAGTAGGTGCGCTCGTCATCGGTGTCGAACTCCGGTGGCGGCGAGCCGTTGGCTGCCGTGTAGGCAGTGATCGGCGACCTTGGTTATGCCGCAGTGGAGTTGAAGCGACGCGCGAAAGCCTCAGCGGAGCTGATCATTTCGTCGAAGGTGGGCACGTCACCGAAAAACATCGGACCGAGCATTTTTTGATAATCATTCCTCCAGTCAGCCAGTTGAGATTCGGGCGGGGCGAGGCGGAAGGTGCCCGGTCGGTGCGTGGTGTAGTCGACCCAAGAATAGCGAAAGAACGTTTCCCGGTGGGCGGCCACGCGCTGGAATAGAGCGGTGTCCGCCAGGGCGCGCTCCCCGACCCCGGATTGGAGCAGACACCAAAGGTCGTAGTAATGGCGGGCCATCCGGAGCTTCCGGGGCTTGTCGCCCGGGCGAAAGGTTTCCTCGTGCAGCAGGCAGGCTTTTTCCCAGAAAGTCCGTTCGGCGGCGAGCACACGCACGGTGCAGGCTGCGTCCCCGTCGAGCACTGGAAACTGCTCCAATACATAGGGCTGAATCGATTTTATCACGTGCGGCCAATCGTCTGAGCGGGCGCCCAGTTCGATCTTCACCACCGGGGCCACGTAGCCCGCAGTACCCTTTGGAAAAACAGAGGGGTAGTGAAACAGAAGGCACTGTCCGTCGGCCATATCGGGATCAACCTCCAGGCACCATCCCGTGTTGCCGAGCGTTGAGGTGATTTTTTCGGCCAACGCGGGTTGCAGGCGGCCTTGCACCCAGTCCCGACTGGCAGCCATGAGCGCGTCGAGTCGGGCGCGGCGCTGTTTGTTGCTGGGGGCGCTATCCGGTGCAGCCTCACCACCAAACCCCAGCGATTCCTTGTCCACGACCAGATCGATGTCCTCGGAAAACCGCGCGATGAGCTTCCATGCTTTGGATAGTG
>JBIIMH010000402.1:0-2768 GCA_044338095.1 Rariglobus sp.
CTCGCCGTCGTTACGCTCCAGCGCGTAGCGTTTGATGATGGGCGTGAGACGGGTGACGGCATCGTCGATGGTGATGCTCGGCGAGAACAGGCGGTTGAGGCGGGTGCCGTTGTACGAGGCGCCGAGGTAGAGCGCGTATTTGTTGGGCGCCTTGCCAACGAAACCGATCTCGGCGAGGTAGGGACGGGCGCAACCGTTGGGGCAGCCGGTCACACGCAGGCTGATGGCGTTTTCACGCAAGCCGGCCTGATCGAGGACGTTTTCAAACTTTTCGAGGATGTCGGGCAGCGCGCGCTCGCTCTCGGCCAGGGCCAGTCCGCAGGTCGGCAGCGCCACGCAGGACAGGGCATTGAGGCGCAGGCCCGAGCGGGAGTTCTCGTTGTCGAGACCGTGCTTTTTGAGGATGCCCTCGATCACCGGTTTCTGCGCGGCAGTTACCCCGGAAATGGTGACGTTTTGCGACGGGGTGAGGCGGAAGTCACCGGTGTGAATCGCGGCGATTTCACGCAAGGCGGTTTTCATCGGCCAGCCGGCGCGGTCAACGATACGACCGGAGAGAATGTGCAGGCCGTAGAACCAGGTGCCGTCGGCGTTCTGGTGCCAGCCGTGCTGGTCCTGGATGGTCGTGAAAACGGCGGTCTTGGCGGGCGCGAAGGTGATGCCACTGCGCTTTTCGACCTCGGCCTTGAACCAGGCGATGCCCTTATCCTCAATGGTGTACTTGAGACGCGCGTGTTTGCGATTGGTGCGGTCGCCATGATCGCGCTGTGTGGTAAGGACGGCCTCGCCGACTTTGTTCACGAGGTCGCGGGTAATGAAACCAAGGGTGTCGGCGACACGCGGGAACGTCTCCGCGTTACCATGACTCATGCCGAGGCCACCGCCGACGGTCACGTTGTAACCGGCGAGTTTGCCGTTTTCGATCACGGCGATGAAGCCGAGGTCTTGGGAGTAAATGTCGACGTCGTTGGACGGCGGGACGGCGAAACCCGTCTTGAATTTGCGCGGCAGGTAGGTGCTACCGTACATGGTCTCAACCTCGGGTTCGCCGCCGGCGACGAGCTCTTCGTCGAGCCAGATTTCGTGGTAGGCGCGGGTCTTGGGCAGGGCGTAGTCGCTCCAGTTAGCGGCGTCTTGGTAGACTTGCTCGATGACCGGGGATTGCTCGGGATTGACCGGAGCCATGACGTTGCGATTCACATCGCCGCAGGCCGCGATGGAGTCGAGCAGCACCTTGTGCATGCCCTGGATGAGCGGCTTCATTTTACCCTTCAGTACGCCGTGAAATTGGAACGTTTGGCGAGTGGTGATGCGCAGGGAGGGCAGGGCGAAATCGTTGGCGAGCTGGTCGAGCACGATCCACTGCTGCGGGGTGGTTTTACCACCGGCCAAACGCACGCGCAGCATGAAGGAGAAGGCCTTGTCTTTGCCGGCTTTTTTGAGCGCCAGACGCTGGTCACGGTCATCCTGCTGGTAGGTACCGTGGAATTTGATGAGTTGCTCGCTGTCGGCAGAGACGACGGCAGTCGAGGTGTCGGCGAACTCGGCGGCGAGGTTGCCGCGCAGGTGACGCGAGGCGGTCTTGATACCTTCGTTGGCGGCGAGGGGCCTGGGAGCAGCAGAGTCGTTGGTCATATTAAAACGAATAACGTGTAACTGGGAGCGGGGGGCATCAAGGGTGAAAAAGCTTCTTGGGTGAGATAGTGGGAATAGCAGGCGGAGGGTGACTCGTCTGATTGGAATTTAATGGGAGTTGCCCACGAAAAAGGCCGCCGGAGTTTTTCCGGCGGCCTTGGGGCGATACTCAGCGAGTGATCGCTTAGTAGCGGTAGTGCTCGGGCTTGTAGGGACCGTCCGGCGAGACACCGAGGTATTCGGCCTGGCTCTTGGTCAGCGTGGTCAGCTTGGCGCCGATCTTTTCCAGGTGCAGGCGGGCGACCTCTTCGTCGAGGTGCTTGGGCAGGCGATACACGCCGACCGCGTAGGTGTCCTTGTTCTTCCAGAGATCGAGCTGGGCGAGCGTCTGGTTGGTGAAGCTGTTGGACATGACGAACGACGGGTGGCCGGTGGCGCAACCGAGGTTCACCAGGCGGCCTTCGGCGAGCAGGTAAATGGTCGGGCCCTTGGCGAAGGTGAACTGGTCGTATTGCGGTTTGATGGTCACGCGCTTCACGCCCTTGGCCTTGTAGAGGCGGTCGACCTGGATCTCGTTGTCGAAGTGGCCGATGTTACAGACGATGGCCTGGTCCTTCATCTTCTGCATGTGCTCCAAGGTGATCACGTCTTTGTTGCCCGTGGTGGTCACGTAGATGTCGGCCACGCCGAGGGTGCTCTCGACGGTGTTAACCTCAAAGCCTTCCATCGCGGCCTGAAGGGCGTTGATCGGGTCGACCTCGGTGACGATGACGCGGGCGCCAAAGCCCTTGAGGGAAAAGGCGGAGCCTTTGCCTACGTCGCCGTAGCCGCACACGCAGGCAACCTTGCCGGCGATCATGACGTCGGTGGCGCGCTTGAGGCCGTCGGCCAGCGACTCGCGGCAGCCGTAGAGGTTGTCGAACTTCGACTTGGTCACCGAATCGTTCACGTTGATCGACGGGACGAGCAGCTTGCCCTTCTCGTGGAGCTGGTAGAGGCGGTGCACGCCGGTGGTGGTCTCCTCGGAGACGCCGCGCCACTCCTTCACCATGGCGGTGAAGATGCCCTTCTGGGATTTACCGATTTTCTTGAGGAGGTCTTTGATGACCTGCTCTTCGTGGGAACCGGAGGCG
>JBIIMH010000403.1:0-2764 GCA_044338095.1 Rariglobus sp.
AAGCGGCTCGGCGGGCTTGAGTTCTAGGCTTTCGCTTGCACGGTATGCTTCGATGAAAAGCGCCTACGAACTCGCCATGGAACGCCTCGCTCAATCCGACCCAGCCAGCGGAGCCAAACTTACCCCGACCAAAAAAGCCCAGCTCGCCGAAATCGACTTGGTCTACAAAGGCAAAATCGCCGAACGGGAAATCTTCCTCAAGCGCCTACTCAACGAGGCACTTGCGGCAGGTTCACTCGATGATTCGGAAAAAATCCGAACCGAAATGGCCCACGAACGCGCCCGACTTGAGGAGGACCGCGAGGACGAAAAAGAAAGCGTCCGCCGTGGTAAATGATCTGTTCGTTCTAGGACCTCATACGCACGCGCGTTCAAGTTGAGAATAGACATCCTTGAGCGTGAGCTGGGTGTGTTCCTGAGGGAATCCGCTCCCAGCTCCTAGCTCATAGCTATCCGCTCGCCCGCCTTACTCCGCCGGAATCGTCTGACCCTTCGACCAATCAACGCTGTACTTCTTGTAAGTGTCCTGTGATGGCGGCGGGTTCGGGCCACCTGCTGCGGGTGTCACCATTGCCTGCCCATCGGGCGAACCCGGGCCATTTCGCTTATGGAGGAACCGGTTAATCGACTCGAAAGTCGTGCGCTTTTCCATCTTCGGCTGACGCTGCGCCGCCGCTGTTTTGGCGTCGGTCATCCGGCCCTGATACTTGTCAGCCATACCGTACTTTTTAACGTCATCGCCGGACGGCTGGCGGCCGAATTTTTCGCCGTTGTGGCGGTTTTTATCCCAGGTCTTTAAATCGGGTTTCGGCACGTCCTTGCGCTCGATGACGTTTTTTTCGCGCGCCTCCTTTATATCGATGGGGGCACGCTTTTCGCCGACCACCGCGTCCTTGCGCTCGATTTCATCGGGCGCCTTAACCCGCTGATCTTGCAGGAGGTCATTGCGCTCGATCGGGCGCTGATTGGCTTCTTGGTTGGGGGCGAGGCGGGTGTTGGTCTGTTCTGGCGTGGGCGCAAGCTGGTCGTTCTTTTTGGACGGGTCGAACTGCGCCGGGTCGGCCGCGCGCAAGCCGACGCTGCCCAGTGATACCAAAACCGCAGCGATGAGCAGGCGTTGGGTTAACCGACCTAACTTTTTTTTATGATGTAACATAAATTAAAACAAGGGGTTCTGCGACAGTTTTAGTGGATAGATAAATCCGAAACCAAGACGCCGGATTTTAAACCGCGAAGACGAACCAGTGATACGCGAAGCGGATAAATTCAATGGTTCAATAAATGATTTCGTTGTTTTTCGCACACCTTCGCGGTTAAATGGATTGGTGGCCCGGTTTTTGGGTCATTTTGTATTTTTTGTGGCCAACGGATGGCGGGCGACCCGGGCTTATTCCGGTTCGGCGGTGCCTTCGACCACCCATTGGCGGGCTTCGGGCACTTGGTTAAAGAACTCGCGCAGCGCCGCGCTCAGGTGTTCGGCGTAGCGGTAATGCGCCCCCATGCCGGTGCGCAACTCGGCTTCGTAGATGAACTTGTCGCCATGCGTCGAGTGCTCGAAGGGCGTCTGCGCGCCCAGCAGCAGCGTATAAACATAAGCTGCCGAGCCGCGTTCCATGAGCTCGCGGGTGAGCGCAGCCTGCTCGTCGAGCAACGCCTGGTGCGCGGCGTGGGTGATCTCGGTCGGCAGATAAAAGCCGGCCTGAATGAGCGGCGTGTAGCGGTGGCCGGTGCGGTGGCGGTTGAGGTCACGCAGCTCGGCGATCGCCATGTTGTTCCAGGCAAACCCTACGCGCATGCGGCGGGTCGCCGTGCCCTGGTAACCGTAGCGATTGCTGCGGTGCCGCAAGGCTTCGCCGGCGGGTTGCTCCTCGCACAGGAAGGGCGGGGCGCTGCGGTCCACGTTGACCCAGACTTCGTCGGCCAGCGGCGCGGTCGAAAGGCGGGCCAATCCCATACGCAGCGAACTCGCCAACTCCTGCTGGGCCTGCGCCTGATAAGAGGCTTCGGCCACGCTGTGGCGGGTCAGGCGCGGGGAGAGTTTAACCAGTTCGCCGCGGATGAGAGCGGCGGCGGCGCGGGCCTCGGGGTGCGGCAACGAATCGAGGTGTTTAACCGTCGTCGCCCACATGCGCGAGGTCTGGACAAGGCCGACGTTGGTGCGGGTGGCAAACGGGATAAAATAGCGGGCGCGGTCGAGTGCGTAGTTTTTACGGATGCGGGTAACCACCGCCGGTTTGGCATCGGCGGGCACACGCACGCGTTGCGGTTCGGCCACGCCGAGCGCGTCGAGGCGGGCGTACTCGGCGTTGTAAGCGGCAAACGATTTTGCCATGAGCGCCTGCCAACGCGCCGCGAGGTCCTCGGGGATGCCGAGCTCGGCGGGCGTGGGCAGGTTGGCCGCGTCCATGGTGATATAGCGGGTGGACGACTCTTGGCCGTCGGCCATTTGGGCGATTTCAAAAATCTTGTAAGCCAGCCACATCGATACGTCGTCGAGGGCGATGGCGATACCGCCGGTGAGCCCGCCGATGGAGGCGTGGCCGTAGTCGACGAACTTCAAAATACGGTCGATGGAGGCGTCGGGGTTGGCCAGGTCGACCTTGGCCATGATGGCGGCGATGCCCTCGTTGCTGCGCGAGTAGCGGGCCAGCACGGAGGCGAGCAACTCAGGCGTGACCCGGGGCAGGTCGGCAGCGGTGGGCGGAGGGACGAGGGCTAGGCCAGTGATGCGCATCGGGGGGAAGATGGGAATTGGCAGAAAAAT
>JBIIMH010000404.1:0-2761 GCA_044338095.1 Rariglobus sp.
GTTTTATGGGCGGGAGTTACCGCCGTTTACGTGATGGCGGCGGTGCTCTGCGGCCGATGGCTGGCCCACCTGGTGGAACGTCCCTCCCTGCGGCTGCGCGACCGCTTGTTCCCGTCACTCGCCCCCACCACCACCCCACCCGCACGATGAACTTCACGACCTGCTTCAGGCGCTCTGGACTTCTCGCCGGACTAATCTGGGTAACGCTTCACGCGGGGCCGTCACTTCTCGCCGAGGACGCGCCGTTCGGCCCAACTCTCAGCGCCCAGCTGTGGCTACTTCCCCCAGCCATCGGCGAACACAGCCTGCGTGTGTTAACCCCGTCCTTGTTGGAACTGCGGCTCATCACTACCCAGGCCCCGCCCCCCGCCGGGGTGGACCGCTGGAACTTCGTCTCGACCGACGGCCGCTGCGCCGCGCCCGAGCCGGGTTCGTTTCAAGTCACCGCCGACGGTAAAATCATCCCGGTGGTAACCGTAGGGTTTAAACGGCGCGTCAGCTCGGCCGCGCTGCTCGAACGCGACCTGCGAGTGGAGAACTCGCTTTACCTGCAACTCGCCCGTCCGTTGACCGAAGGCCGAAAGGTGGTGGTCACGCAAGCCGACGGGCTGCTCGGACCCGCCAAGGAAACCTTCGCCGTCACCGTGGATCCGCTACGCACCAGCCCGGCAATCCATGTTAACCAGGAGGGCTACGCGCCGGCCTTCCCCAAGCAGGCGCGCCTCGGCTACTACCTGGGCAACCTCGGCGAATTACCCACGGCCGAGCTCACCGAGTTTTCCATCCGCAACGTCACCACCGGCGAGACGGTCTACCGGGGCAAATTAACCGCCGGCCGCGATGTGGGCTACGATTACAGCCCAAAACCCTACCAACAGGTCTTGTTGGCCGATTTCAGCGAGCTCACCACCCTCGGCGACTACACTCTGGTGGTAGCCGGATTGGGCGCGTCGCTGCCCTTCCGTATCGACGATGGACTGGCGATGAACTGGCTACGCACCTACGCGCACGGGCTTTACCATCAACGCTGCGGCCAAGCCCTTGATTTGCCCTTCACTCGGTTTACCCACGCCGCCTGTCACCGCGCCCCCGCCTCGGTGCCAGTGCCTCAGGCGGCCTACACGGCGACCTGGACCACGATTGCCTCCAAGAGCGCCCCAGGCCCGCTCCAAACCGCCCCGCAACTTGGCGATGAAACCACTCAGCTTTACCCCTTCGTCAACCAGGGAAAAATCGACGTCGCCGGGGGCCATCACGACGCCGGCGATTACAGCAAGTACACGATCAACGTCGCCACGCTGGTTCACCTGCTGATGTTCACCGCCGACGCCCTGCCGACGGCCGGCGCGCTCGACAAACTCGGCCTGCCTGAAAGCGGCGACGGCATCAGCGACCTTTTGCAAGAAGCTAAAATCGAAGCCGATTACCTGGCAAAAATCCAGGACTCTGACGGCGGCTTTTACTTTTTGGTCTACCCAGAAAACCGCGAATACGAGGGCGATGTCACGCTCCAGGTTGGCGACACTGGAGACCCGCAGGTGGTTTGGCCCAAAAACACCTCGGCCACCGCCGCCGGCGTGGCCGCGCTCGCCCAATGCGCCTCATCCCCAGCGTTTAAACGCCAATATCCCGAAACTGCGGCGAGTTACCTCGAAAAGGCCCGGCTAGGCTGGAGGTTTCTGCAAAACGCCATCGACCGCCACGGGCTCGAAGGCGCCTACCAAAAGATCACCTTTTATGGCGACGAGTTTGGCCACCTCGACGAACTGGCTTGGGCCGCCACCGAACTGTATCTGGCCACTGGCGACACCGACTTCCATCGCCAGCTTTTTTTATGGTTTCCCGATCCTGCCGCCCCGACCACCCGCCGCTGGGGTTGGACACACCTGTATGCTTCCTACGGCCACGCCATTCGCAGCTACGCATTCGGAGCCCGCACAGGTCGATTGCGTCCCGAACAACTCGACCGCATTCACCTCACCAAATGCCGAACCGAGCTCGCCGCCGCCGCTGACGATGCCGTGCGCTGGACCCGACATAACGCCTATGGTTCGGCGTTCCCCGAGCCGATGAAACGCTTTCGCGCCGGCGGCTGGTACTTTTCCCTCGATCAGGCCGCCGATCTAGCCGTGGCCTACCAACTCTGGCCACGCGCAGACTACTTTGAGGCAATCGTCAGTAACCTCAATTACGAGGGCGGCACAAACCCGCTCAACCTGTGTTTTCTGACCGGACTGGGGAGCAAACGCCCGCAGGTGATCGTGCATCAATTCGCCAACACCGACCACCGCGCGCTCCCGCCCACTGGGTTCCCCGTAGGCAACATCCAGGCAGGCTTCGACTGGTTGCCGCTCTACGCCCGTGAGCCGGGCGAACTGACCTTCCCGGCCGACGACACCCCGGTAGCACCGTATCCGTTCTACGACCGCTGGGCAGATATGTGGAATACCTCAGCCGAATTCATCACCGTGAACCACGCCCGCAGCCTGCTGGCGCTCAGCGCCCTGCTCGATCCGAAAGCCGCAGAGGCGCCCTGGCGCGCCGGCATCGCGCGTATTCGTGTCCCGACTGCGCCCGTTCCGGTTGGCACTGAGGTCACGCTGGAGGTGCAGGTGGACGAGCTCGACCTGCGCCACGCCCGCATCGTTTGGGAAGGCCTCCAGCAGGCCCCGGCGGGGGGAGTAACGTACCGCTTTAAGCCCGTCAAAGAAGGCCCCCAGTGGGTCGAAGTGGAGGTGGCCTGGCCGGATGGTCGCCGAGT
>JBIIMH010000405.1:0-2749 GCA_044338095.1 Rariglobus sp.
GTGGCACTCGACTTGCCAATCGAAGGCATGGCCGCCGCCTATCGCGCCGCCGCCGCTCGGCTCGCCGAGGTTGAGCCGCTACTTGTCCAGGCACGCGCCGAGCTCGCCGCCGCCCAAGGCGTCACGAGCACCACCAAGGCCAACCGCGCGGCAGTCACAACCACCTAATCCCCCCCCCACCATGCCTCCCGCAATCCCCCTTGCTATCGCCTACGTCGCGGCAAACCTTGTGGCAGGCGCTGCCGTAGGGGCTGGACTTGTGGCGTTGGGCACGACTGCTTTTTCCGTCGTTTTCTTTGGCACGATGCTCGGGGCTGGCTACCTCGCCTCCAAGGCGTTTGGCCCCAAGGCCCCCAAGTTTTCGGGCGCACTTGGCGACAACGGACTGCAAACCAATTTCCGGGACGCCGCCGCGCCGCGTCACATCATTTACGGCCGCCAAAAGGTGGGTGGGGCCTACGCGCTCATTCACTCCAGCGGCACCGATAACGGCATCCTGCATCTTATAATTACCATCGCCAGCCACGAGATAAACGCCGTTGAACAGGTGTTTTTCAATGGCGAGGCGATAACCTATGACACGGGCACCGGCGAGGTGGGCGGGCGCTTTGCCGATCATGCCCGGATCCGCGTTTTCAGCGGCACCACCTCGCAGGCAGCCAGCTCCGAACTGGTCGCCGAGTGCCCGGACATCTGGACATCCGCCCACCGGCTGCGCGGCATCGCTTACCTGTACGTGCGGCTAAAGTATAACCAGAGCATTTACACCGACGGCATTCCTACCGTCACGGCCATCGTGCAGGGGCGCAAGGTGTACGACCCGCGCACCAGCACAACGGCCTACTCGACAAACTCGGCGCTTTGCCTGCGCGATTACCTGACCGACACCGTGCTGGGACTCGGGATCAAGCCAGATGAAATCGACGATGTTTCGTTCATCGCCGCCGCCAATCTTTGCGACGAATCAGTCGCCCTAAAATAATATGAAAACAACCGAGCCAATCCAATACCAAGAACTCATGGCCGTTCATGAGGCAGGGCACTTTTGCACATTGTACTTTTTAGGCGGCAAGGGGTGTGAACTGAGCATCCTGAATAAGCCGCGGTTCGTCATCGATCCGGCGCGAAATATCTTAATGATTCCCCTGGGGCGCGTACTTGGCCCAACCGTGTTAAAGGTAAAATCAGGCTTGATCCCGCCCGCCGTTGAAAAGGCGTTCGCCGCGTATGGCGAGAAGTTCGCCCGCTCTCTGCTGGTTTGCACCGTCGCGGGCGTGGTTTCTACGGGAATGATTTTCGGCACCGATTTCAGTCTCAAGCCTACAGACAAAGACTTTGCGGATGCTCAGACGCTGGCGAAATACCTTAACCCCACGAGCCCCGAAACTGAGCTTGAAAAGGCGCATTCGATAGCGGCCGGCATGCTCGATGCCGGGCTTCTTTACAGTGTTCGAATGGTAGCCGACGAACTGCTGGCAAGGGGCGAAATTATCGGAGCCGATGACATGGACGCCCTATGGCAAAAGTTCCGGCCTAGAACTGAACAGCAAATCCCTTTCCCTCAGCCTGGAAACTGAGGGTCTTTCATGATGATTAGACAGGTGGCCCGCCCTCAATTAATGGGGGCGGGTTTTTTGTGTCCAAACGCGAAGCGCCGCGCCATTGGTCGAACATGCTCCGACTTGCCCCCCCTGCTCTCCGCCCTGCTGCTGACCGGTTGCGCCTCAACCGGCACCACCTCCGCCCCGATCCCGACCACCTACCACACCGACGCATCAGGTCGCTACGCTGGCCGCGATGAGGTCCGCACCAACGCCGCCACCGGCAAGCCCGAAACAATGCACTACGACGCGACGGGGAAATATATCGGCATCAGCCGGTGAAACGAACGCCTGTTTTACTGTATGCGCTGGTTATGCGCCGAAAAGCTCTCCTCTCATGGCGGCCCCCCGTGGGGACACCATTTTAGTCGTTATTCATTAACGACTTACTTAAAAGGTCGAGCTGGGTTGCCAGTTGAAGTGGCAACCTTCACATGCCCGACACCCTGTTTGACCTCAGCCGCTTCGAAAATCACAATGGTACGATTTCATGGCGCGTCACCGGTAACCTCCACGGTCTCCGCGTCCGCAAAAACTTCAAAACCCGCGAGGAAGCAGCTGCCGAGAAGGCCACCTTGGAGATAAAGCCATTCAGGCGTCCTCCGGCGGCCTTTGCTCCATTGCCACCGCGCTCACGGAGGAACAGTCCCGAGAGGCAGAGGCCATTTTCCAGCGCCTTTCCGGCAAGCCCCGCCCGCTCTCCTTCTACGTTGATTTTTCGTTGTCCAACTACATCGAGCCGGAGCACCAGAAGCCCCTCGCCGCCGCGATTTTATTTCTCCAGCATTTTATCGAAAACCTCAAAACCGGCGGGCGGGCCGGGGTGGTGATCAAAAACACCTTTTTGTCCAACACCGACAACGCCTCGTTCAGCCTGCGCCAAAAGATTTTGGAAGAGTGCCACCTCCACACCGTCCTGGATTGCCCCGGCGGCACCATCATAGGGGCCGGCGAGAAAACCGTGGTGCTTTTTTCGAAAAGGGCGCGCCCACCCGCAAAGTCTGGGGCTACCAGCTCGATCTGGGCCGCACCATGGGCAAAACCAATCCGATTACTTACCTAGTCAGCACGTTGTGTCCGCGGCGGGCTTGGTCTCGGCCTCCTTTTTACCACCACCCACCAGAGCGCTCAACTGGTCCTGAATCGCG
>JBIIMH010000031.1:0-10133 GCA_044338095.1 Rariglobus sp.
CGCCTGCGCCGCTCCGGACTGATCCCTCCTGGCGCCAGTGTCACCTAATAGGTGACACTTGGGTCGGGGTGCAGACGATAACAGGGGATCTGGCCGTCGCACCTTTGCCCGTTTCAGCGGGTGAATATTCGCAAACGGGAAAATGGAGTCAGGGCGTGAGTATTCGAAAAACCATTGGGGACGGTGTTTCTTGGCACTTTTATTCGAATACTGAAGCCGTGACCCGAATGGCACTTAGTTAAGGGTGTTATCGTCATTCTCGATTAGATCGCCCCTTCAGGGCTTGTGCACTTTACCCCATGACTCCTAGGGCGTTGCCCTAGGCTGTGGTAGCGTGCCCCGTTGGGGCCGTCGGGCCTAACTCAGTGCCATTCAGCCCTGCCCCCGTCGGATCGGCGTAGTCATGAACTACTTGACTGGGGTATCGAACAAAGAAAGCCGGCGGGGGAAACTTAAGCGGCTGGTGTAATAAATGTTACGATTACGACCAAGGCCATTTAGCCGCGAAAGAACGGCAAAACAGGGGGATTTTTCTTTGTGATCCTTGCGTTCCTTCGCGGCTAAATGGATTCCCGGCTCGAATGCTACGGCTATAGAGCATGTTAGATTTTAGCTTAAGTGCATGACAGGTTCTAGCCAGCCCACTTGAGTCCCCCACCAATCGTCATGCCCACTGACCCGCAAACCTGGCTCCGCCGTTTCACCGCCCTTCGCGTGGATCCGGACAAGGGCAAGGGCCGAGCTCCCCACAAGCCGCTTCTGCTGCTCGCCGTTCTTGATCTATTGGCGGCCGGGCATCTCACTGACGGCAGGGTGTCTCGTTCGCCCGACGTGGTGCTCCGCTTCCAGAACTTTTGGCCGATCGTCGAGCCCCGCCGGCAAAACAAGGGCGACCTTCGCATGCCCTTTCACGCCCTTGGCACCGATGGCGTTTGGCAGGTGTTCGATGACGAAGGCCGCCCATCCCTCGCCAAAGACACCAGCACGCGCGCCCACATCGCCGGCGAGCTCCTCACCCTGCTGGGCGATGCCGGTTTTCGCGCCCAACTCCGCCGATTGCTCGTCACCACGTATTTCCCGGCCAACGAGCAAGTCGCCCTGTTTGCCGCCCTCGGCTTTGAGGCCGAACCCGACACGCCGGAACTCCAGGCACTGGCGGAGGATCAGGATATTTACAAAGTGGCCAAGGAAACCGGCCGCAGTGCGCGGTTTAAAACCCAGGTTGTCACCGGCTACCACTTCACCTGCGCGCTGACCGGCTACCGCATTACCACGGTGGAACAGGTCAGCATCGTGGAGGCCGCGCACATCCACCAGCACGCCAAGAGCCGCAACAACGATGCCGACAACGGCCTTGCCCTCACGCCCACGGCCCACGCGCTGTTCGACATGGGCCTTTGGAGCGTGACCGACGAGCTGCGCGTGGTGGTCAAACACCAGGCCGTGTTCACCGAGGATTATCCGGCGGGGGGATTCTCCCTGCGCGCCCTGGCCGGCCGGCCGCTGTTTTTGCCATCCACCGACACCCTGCGTCCCCATCGCACCCACCTTGCCTGGCACCGGCGGGAGCATGGGTTTGTTTGATGATCGATCCACTGCCACGAACCGATTTTTAACCACTGATGGGCAATCACAAGCGCACTATCACTAGCTTTTAGGGCTTCCAAATTAAGCCAAGCGCGTAACCGTCAACCAAGTTCGTCGGCAATCCATCACCGTTTATGTAAGCGAGACCAAGTTTATACTGACCACCCGCATTCCCTTGCTCGGCCGCCTTGCGGTAACCATTTCCCCAACCTCTCGAAAGGAAGGAATCTTTTGCCCCACCGTTTACCCCGCAGGGTCCGCAAGGCTCCGGTTTGTGTCTATGCGGTGAGGATCAACAAACAGCAGCCGGCCCCCGTTGGGTTAGCCGATCCTTTTTCAATGATTTATCAGGGCGCGGCAACCTGGAGTCGGAGGAAGAGGGTGCCGGGATTAGCGGAGGTCGGAATTTTGACTTGATAGACGTCGCCCGTGCGGGTGCCAGTGACGCCATTCGTACCGATTGGGAGATCCTGCCATCCATCGGAGGCGAGGGTGGAGTTTGACTGGACCTTCCACACGGCACCGATGCGGGTGGCGGGATTTTTAAACTCAAACACAAGCGCGCCATTGCCGACGCCGGGCTGGAAAGTGAGGCGGGGCTGACGGGCGCTGTTGTCGGCGGAGTTGTTGCTCGTTGGGTTCGAGCCGAGGGTGTACTCGAGCAGAGAGGAAAGGCCGTCGGCATCAGGATCAGCATTTAGGGCGGGCGTGGGGGTACCGAAGTGGTAGAGGGACCAACTGCGTAGCGTGGTGAAGGTGGGCGGATGGGCGAGCAGGAGCGCGGCCACGGCGGCCTGCAAGTCGGGCAGGCGACCAATGGGCTTGGAGATATCGCCGGTCTGGGATCGGCCGGATGTGGCGAGAAGGCTGCGGAGTTCGGCGGGACCCAGCCGCTTCTGGCAGATCTCGATGGCGACGCTTTGCAGCAGGGCGACGGCAGAGGTGACAATTGGCGTGGCGGAGCTGGTACCACTGAAGCTGGAGGAGTATTTCTGATTGCTGTCGTCACCATAGGTTACCAGCGAGCCGTAGCCGGTGGTAGCCACGCCGCTGCCCCAGCCCTGCACATTGACCCGTGCGCCGTAGGTGCTAAAGGGCTGCCGGGCACGCTCTGTGGTGCCTGCACCGACAATGATGGCCCCGCTGTCCCCCCGGGCGCGATAGGCGTCGTAGGGTGCATCATCGAGATTAGCCGCGCCATTGCCAGCGGCGGCGGTGACGATGACTCCGGCTGCGGTGCCCGTTTTGACGGCATTGAAAACGGACAATTCGTACTCCGCAGGAACATAGACGCGAGAGCTGGCACTCCTGGTCTGCATTTCGAGCATAACGATGTCGCCCGTACTGGAGCTGGCTATGGCTGCCGTCACGCAAGCGGCGCGACTCTGAAAGCCGGAGGAGAGAGTTGAATACTCGGGGAAGAACCACGCGCTGCAGTCGGGCACGCTGCCGGTCATGCCGTAGCCGTTGTTACCGGCAAAGAGAATGCCTAGAACGGCGGTGCCGTGATCGTCGCCAAAGCCGGTGTACATGGACACCAGTCCGGGTTGATTCTGGATGAGTCCGGCGAGGTCTTCGTGGGTGCCGTTCCAAGAATACTCGCAGTTAGTGAGGCGAAGGGAGGGATGGCCGCGAATGCCGAAGGTATTCCAGACGTAGTCCACATTGATGCCATTGGCGGCTGCGCGGTAGGTTTGATAGGAGGTGAGCGAGGGAGTGGTGGGCGCGATGTCGGCGGCGGGGGGCGGTGGCGGGCGGTCGAGCGACTCAAGTTCGACATACTCGACCTCGAGCAGGGAATGAAGCGCCTGAGCGATGGCGATAACACGCTCACGCGTAGCATCAGGCACGACGGCCTCAACGAGCCCCCCTAGATCGGGCTGAGCCGTGAGGGTATTGACCGCTGCGCGATGCTCGAGAGCTTGCATGGCCTCGTCGCTGACAGTGTGAACGCGGCGAAACATGAGCCCGTAGTTTTCAGCCGCCCGCGCAAAACTCAGTGCGCCCGACGAACTGGAGGCGTCCACCAAGAGACGCCCATCTGGGGTGGCCCGCGCATAAAAGGCATCCGCGAGCTTTACCTGCAAACGGAGTGAAAGACCGGGCGGAACTGAGAGTGGTTCCTTCGGCGGAACGGCGCGCGGACGGAGCGATTGTTGAAATGAAACCTCTTCTGGAGACAGGAACGGGACGGCTCGATAGACGAAAGGGGATCTCGTGCTGCCGAGGGTGCTGGCTGTCGGCGCTGCGGCGGGTGTGATGTCAGCGTAAGGGGCAGGTATGGCGGATGTTGAGACCTGGGCGCGCGCAGGTGTTGGCGTAGAACGAGGTTCATCGCGTCGACTGGAGCCGTTTTCTTTGCCGGAAAGATCAGGAGGCGGTGCAGTATTGTTTTGGGTGAACCAAAACAAACCAAGCCCCACGACAAGGAGTGCTGCGCTAACGCAGGGGAAAGGCCGCATGGCGGTGGTTAACGGTTTGAGTCCGAGATCGATCCGACGACCTTAGTGGTGCTCTTTTACCCACCGGAAACGTCGAAGAACCAAAAAAGCGTCTCGGGTCACCCCGGGACGCTTATATAAAATGGAGCAGGCGAAGAGACTCGAACTCTCGACGTCCACCTTGGCAAGGTGGTGCTCTACCAACTGAGCTACGCCTGCGTGAGAGAGGTGGAGAACAAGAAGTCCCCACCCGTTCGTCAATAGCTTTTTTAATAAATCTTAAAGTCCCTCCAAATCGAAAATCCGCTGGTTCCGAATTCGCAGCGGCAGGGGCACCAACTGCGCGCTCTCCCAAAGCGGAACGGCATCTTCACTCAGCAAAAAATGCACCGTACTCTGCAGGCGCTTGGCCGCATCTTTGCGAAACACCAAATATACCGGCAAACGAACCGGGTAGTCGCCCGTGTAAAGATTGTCGGCCGTAGGCCCAAAGGCCACGTCGGCCCCGCCCTTGGCAACCAAAAGCGCCTTTAATTGCGGCTGGTTGGCCGGGAGCAGCGGCAGCACCGCCACCCCGCCCTCCTCGCCAAGAATACGGGTCATGCTCTCCGCCATGCTCGACTGCACCCCCACCGTGGGCCGCAACGCAGGCGCAGCCAAAACCGTGTAACGAAATAAATCATACGTAAGCCCGCCGCTCGCCCCAAGCAGATTGGGCTGGATGTTGCGGTGCGCCCAATCCCCGGCAACCCCGAGATCCCTCCAGCGCTTCAGCCCCGATTGCGCGATGTCGCCATAAATCATGTCCAGCTGCTCAAAGGTTATCTGCGTGAGCGGCAACGACGTCGGCACCACCACCACCGCAGTCTGGTACGCCACCGGCCAGGCAACATAAGGCGCCTCAGGGAGTTTCTCGGTGGGTGAAAAAAACACCAGCGCCAGGTCGGCCTGCCCGCGTTCAAGTTTTTCCATCCCGGCCTGACTGCCCTCCAGCTTAAGCTTCAGCCCAAGGTCGTTGCGCTTCGAATACGCCTCCAGCGCAGGGGCAAACTCCTTGCCGAGCAGGTCGGAACCAACCAGGCGCAACTCGGCGCGACTCACCGAAAAACTCAGGGCAGTAACCAGCAATAACGAGAGGGGTCTCATAGGTTTATTATTTTGCCGAGGAGACTGACGCGGCCCCGCTGAGGCAACCCCTAAGCCGTAACGGAACCCCTGCCCATCGGCTCAACGATCAAAAAAATGGTGCGCCCGGCGGGATTCGAACCCACGACCACCAGCTTAGAAGGCAGGTGCTCTATCCAACTGAGCTACGGGCGCAAATACTAGCGATTCAATGACTTGATTTTTGACTTAGATACGGTTTTCACGGGCCGTTTTCACGGTTTTAACCTGAATGAGCTAGGATAAACCGACTCATTGCAGCGCACCGACCGACGGAGGTAATTAACCAAACCAAAGAACCCTCGCACGCGCCCAAAATGGCGTGATCCCTGCGAGTGGGCGAGTTGTAGCGGTGAAGTTTCGCCCACCGCAAGACCGCGTTTGCAGCACGGGCAAATCGCGCCATCCCGCCGGACTCCTGGAATGTCTTCTCGGTTCGTACTTCTGGTGGTGACGCCGCGTGCCCCGCGATTCGCGTATTGAGGTCGAGGGGCATCGGGGTACGTTGGCCGCTTCATGACGCCTTTGGATTTTCGTAACACCAACACTTTGTGGTGCAGCGTGCTGGTCGAAACCCTGGTGCGCGGCGGCATCACCCAAGCCGTGGTCTCGCCGGGCTCGCGTTCGACCCCGCTCACGATGGCCCTGGTGCGGCATCCGGCAATCGAGGCGGTGCCGGTTCTCGACGAGCGTTCGGCGGCTTTTTTTGCCTTGGGGCTGGCTAAACAGTCGCTGCGTCCCGTGGTGCTGGTGTGCACCAGCGGCTCGGCCGGCGCTCACTACCTGCCGGCGCTCCTCGAGGCGCAGGAAAGCGCAATTCCGCTCATCGTGATCACGGCAGACCGCCCGCCTGAACTGCGCGATTGCGCATCCGGGCAGACCATCGACCAACAAAAACTGTTCGGTGGTTTTGTGGGGTTTTACCATGAGCTGGCCGTGCCCGAGGCGAATCTCGGACTATTGCGCTACCTGCGCCAGACTCTGACCCATGCGGTGGAACGCGCGCTGGCCGGTGGCCCGGTCCACTTGAACGCACCGTTTCGCGACCCGTTGGCGCCGATCGAGGACGATAGCACAAAAGGCCTCGTTGGGGCGCAGGAGTGGGAGCGTTTTTTTACGCTGGCGAACCTCGCTACGACGCCCGCACCTGTGGTTAACCCCTTGGCCATGCCCGTGCCGCCGGCGCAGCGGGTGGTGGTCATCGCGGGCAATGACTGGCCGCATGATCACATCGTGCGCTGGGCCTCGGCGCGGGGCTGGCCGGTGTTGGCGGATGTGTTGTCCCCGGCGCGGCTGCGCCAGGACTGCGGGACCGGCGTAGTGGCGGCGGCTTATGACGCCATCGTGCGTGATCCAAGGGCCGTGCAGGCACTGCAACCTGAAGTGGTTTTTATTTTGGGTGAAATTCCGACCAGCAAGAGCCTGCGCACCTGGCTTGGGGCCGTGGATGCCCGGGTCGTTCAGCTCACGCAAAAAGCGGGTAATCGCGACGGGGTGCACGGTCGCACCCGGACGTTGCGCCTGCCGCCGGCGGCACTCAATTCGCTGGCTGCCGACTGGCCCGCCGCTCCGGCCGAATGGGCCGAACGTTGGGCGCGGGCCGAGGCGGCGGCGCAGGCGGTTCTGGTGCGTTGTTCCGAGGTCTTGGGCTTCGAGGGGGCGTTTACGCGGACGCTGGCGGAGACGTTAACCCGTGGGCAGGTCCTTTGCGTGGCAAGCAGCATGCCGGTTAGAGACTTGGAGTACTTCGCGCCCGTGCGCGAAGGGGGGCCGCGGGTGTTGGCCAACCGCGGCGCCAACGGCATCGACGGCACCCTCTCGACCGCGCTTGGCGTGGCGCATGGCGGCAGTCCGACCGTGCTGCTTACGGGTGATTTGGCGCTGTTGCACGACACCAACGGATTTCTTGTCGCGGCCAAACTCCGCGGCTCGCTGACCGTGGTGTTGATCAACAACCAGGGGGGCGGGATTTTTGGCCACCTGCCGGTCGCACGTTTTAATCCGCCCTTCGAGGAGTTTTGGGCCACCCCGCAAACGGTGGATTTTGCCCGCCTGTGCGCCGCCTATGGAGTGGCGCATTACGCGGCGAAAACACCAGGCGAACTGCGCGGGTTGCTCGTTGCCGAGGTGGGGCAACCGGGGCTGCGGGTGATCGAGGTACGCACCGACCGGACGCAAGATGTGGCAACCCGTCAGCGCCTGTTAAAAGAGGCTGCGCAGGCGGCAGGGGATGCGTTGGGCGCGGGCTGATCGGGAAAAGCCCTCCGCCTCCGGGCTCGCAAGCGCAGCCAAACGGAACGGACGGGCGATTACCGTGGTGCGGCACTTCTGCGGTGTAGCCTGTAGGTGTGGTTTTGCCTCGCGCCACCTTGTGCCGCTTCGCGGTTCAATAGATCGGCGCCCCGCAGTGCTGTATCAGGGGATGGTTTTCATGGCCGATTCCAGGCGGTGCGCATCACGGCGTAAGCGGCGTGGCCTGTCGACAGGCTCAGGTCACCGTCAGCAGTTCAGCCCACCGTGTCGTGTAGCAGGGGCTCAGGTGCGCCTGACGCATGCGCCAAAGGGGGGACGCGGTGCCGGCTGATCCCAGCCGCACGGTGCCCCGCCCCCGGTCGCGATTCACGAGGTCCAGCGTGGCCATAAGCTTTTGGCGCCGCGCTACGGTTTCCGGGCTGGGCGCGTCGAAGCAGCTTTGGACTGCACTCGCCGGTTGCAGGTCCGATACGAGTACCCCGACCTTCCTGAACTGGTAGCCGCAGCGATGGATCTTTCCCAGCAGCTCGGCGGCGATGGCACTGAGTTCGGGCGAGAAATTTGACGCCATGGCGAGGGAGTGGCCAATGCCGGGGTTGTACTGCCGCCCTGCGCTGTGCGGGTTCGTCTCCAAGAACACCTGAAGGTGGCCTGCAACCAACTGCTGGGCACGTAGTTTTTCCCCAATGATACTCACGTAGGCCGCCAGGGGTTCGCGGAGCTCGTCGAGCGTGGAAAGGGGAACTCCAAAGCCCCTGGCGCAGCAAATCGCTTTCTTCGCCTCAGCCAGTTCATCCAGCTTCAGGCACGATAGCCCGCGCAACTCCCAGACGATTCGCAGGCCCGTTACCGCCAACAAGCGCTGCGCCCGGGTGTCATCCATGTCGCGGAGCGCACGAGCGGTGGTTATCCCTTGGGGGGCAAGTTTATCGGCGAGCCGCCTGCCAATGCCCCAAACCTCCTGCACCGGCACCGAGTCGAGCAGTGCGGTGGTCTCTGCGGGGGATTCCGGCCAGGTGAACACGCCTGCATAGCCCGTCCGCTGCTTGGCGAGCCGGTTGGCCAATTTGGCCAACACCTTGGTGGGACCAAAGCCCACGCACACAGGCATGCCGGTGTGGCGCTCAACGGTTTCCCGTACACGGAGGCCGATTTGCCGCCAGTCACCGCGGGAGTCAAAGCCCAGAAAGGCCTCGTCGATGGAGTAAATTTCCAGGTGTTCGGCAAAGTCGCGCAGCGTGTTCATCACGCGCCGGCTCATGTCGCCGTACAGCGTGTAGTTGGAACTGAAGGCGTGCACGCCGGCCTTTAAATCGGGCCGGGCCAGGTGCCAAACCTCGCCCATGGCAATGCCACGCGCTTTGGCTTCGCTGGTGCGCGAAACCACGCAGCCGTCGTTGTTGGACAACACGACCACGGGCTGCCCTGCGAGGCGTGGATTAAACACCCGCTCGCACGAGCAGTAAAAGGAGTTGCAGTCCACCAGCGCAAACATGCCTAGGCGCCGCTTAGAGCGGATTGACCACGAACGTCACCACGCCCCACACCTGCGACTCATCATCCAGACGGTGAATATCGGGGTAATCGGGATTAGCCGCCTCCAGCCAGCAGCGCCCCTGCTGCTGGCGCAGGCGTTTCACGGTATGGGCACCTTCGACAACCGCCACGACCACCCGCCCGTCGCGCGCCTGCTCAGCTCGGTCCACGATGAGCAGTGCGCCGTCATTGATACCGGCGCCCACCATGGACCGGCCCGACACACGCACAAAAAACGTGGAGGCGGGGCGGCGAATGAGGTGCTCGTTCAGGTCAAGGTCGCGATCAATATGGTCTTCCGCCGGACTGGGGAAGCCCGCCGGGGTGGCGGAGAGCATCAATGGACGCACCACGGAGGTGCCGACGGCGTATGCGTGAATGGATGCAATCGTCATGGTGGGCTCGTCGCGACTCGTCCGCCGCCACTCACGCAACGCGGGGGCGGATCATGCCAATGAGCACGCCCTGGCATTCCAGTCCCGAGACCGGGACGATGTCGGCGTAGTTTTTGTTTTCCGCGCGCAGGATCCGTTGCCCCTGCACCTCAACGAGGCGTTTTAAGGTGACGGTGGTTTCGTTGACCAATGCGGCAATGATGTCGCCGACGCGCGGTTCGCGTTTTTCAAAGATGCCGATGTCGCCGCTGCAAATCTGGGCGTCGATCATGGAGTCGCCCTTGATTTCGAGGCCCCACAGCAGGTGTTGGCGAGCAGGGCGAACGCCGAAGAGGGCGGGATCGATGGGGATAGAACGCAGGGATTGCTGCTCCTCGGCCGAGGGCGCGCCGGCGGGGATTTCGCCGTAGATGGGCAGCGAAAACAGCGACTGGATTTCGTTGGTTTTGGCGCCCCAGGCGCCATCGGCGAGCTGTTCGACGGCGCCCTTGTGGGCGAGTCCGGCCAGGTGGCGAACCACCGTGGTCTGAGAACTAAAGCCGAAGTGCTTTTTAATGATTCGAGTGGAAGGAGGGATTTTTTGTTCGCGTTGGTAGTCGCTAACAAAGGCGAGGATCTCTTCTTGGCGTTCGGTGAGTCGCATGGTGTTGGGTACAGATGAACCGAGTTCAAGTGAACGCCACCTTGCGCCTGCGGCCAGCTTTGTTTTACGCAGTCCCAAATTTAATTTCCACACCGCCAATTCGGGTTTCGCGCG
>JBIIMH010000032.1:0-10132 GCA_044338095.1 Rariglobus sp.
CTTTGGCGACATGAAAGACGATCCAGCCAAACAGCCGCCCCCCAAAGATGGAAGCGCGGAAAAAACTCAGCCCGAAGCGGCCAAGCCCCCCGTGGACCAGCCCCAGCCAGGCGAAATGCAGCAGGCAGGTGGCGCTTCCGAGCAAACCTCCACCGATCCGGCCCGCCAAGATCCCAACCTCACGATCCCGTTGCAAAAACTAGATCAAGTGAAGCAGGGCGATTCCCCTGCTCGCCTCTTTCAACTCCTGCAGGGCCCCGCCTCAGGCCAACCCGCCACCAAAGGCAAAGACTGGTGAGCGCCCAGCCAACCCCAAGATTCAACGTCCAACACTCAACGTCCAACATTCAACACGCCGCCCCCACTTGAACGTTCAATGTTGAATGTTGGATGTTGAACGTTCTCCGACTTCCGACTTCCGCCCTCCGCCCTCTCAGATCTTCGTCCCGATGCTCCGCTCGCTCCTCAATTTCCTCACCTTTTTCGCCTTCTGCCTCACTGTATCCCTGCACGCCCAAACGGTGCGCTGGGAGCCCGGCGCGGGCACGCTCGCGCTCAACCAGACCAGCGAACTGAGTCTGATTTTCGAGCAATGCGAACCGGCCGACACGTTCAAATTGCCGAGCGTCCCAGGCCTGAGCTTTGTGGGCCAACCCAGCCGCTCCACGGCCAGCTCTTACTCCGTGGTCAACTTCAAGGCCACCTCCCTCAAGACCATCACACTCACTTACCAAGTGCGCCCCAACGAGCGCCGGCCGATCCGCATCCCCACCTTCCAAGTCGACACCGACAAGGGCCGGCAAACCGTGGCTGCCGCCGAGTTTGAGACCGGGGACGCCACCGTTGGCCAGTCCAACGTGTCGCTCGATTCGATTGTGCAAACCCGCTTCGCGCTTCCGTCTGGTTCAGTCTGGGCCGGCGAAGTTTTCCCGCTCAATTACACCCTACATTCAACCCGCCGCTATTTTTACCAGCTCGGCAGCGCCGAACCCGAATGGTCGCCCGCGCCCCTGAGCGTCGAGCCGTGGAGCAAACCCGAGGCCACCGAAACCAACGTTAACAACGAGCAGCGCCTCACGATCACTTATAAAACCCGCGCCTACGCCAAGACACCCGGCTCGGTCGCGCTCAGCCCCGCCACCCAGTTGGTTAACCTCACCACGGGAGCCCCCTCCGGGTTCGGCCTGTTTGCACGCCAGAGTTTGGATCAGTTTTCCATCACCAGCCAACCCGCCAGCCTGACCGTGCGACCCCTGCCTGCCCCGGCCCCTACCGGCTTCAAGGGTGCAGTCGGCAAATTCACCCTTGAGTCCAAAGTCGTGCCCGCCACCGCCGGTATCGGCGAACCCATCACGTGGACCCTCACCCTCGACGGCACAGGCAACTGGCCGGACATCAGCGGCCTGCCCTCCCGCTCGGTCTCCAAGGATTTCCGTCTCGTGCAACCCCAAGCCAAGCGCACCAACAAGGACAACGCCCTCTTCGACGCCTCGATTACCGAAGACATTATCCTGATCCCCACCCGCGCCGGCAGCTACACCCTCGGTCCTGTGAGCGTCGTTGTGTTTAACCCAAGTAAGGGCGCCTACGAAACCCTGTCCTCTCCTGCGGTGACAATCCAAGTCGCGGATACGCCCGCAGCACCCAACGGCCTGCCTTCCGCCCCAAGCGCTCAAGCGCCCACGGGAAGCGCCGGCCCTTCGAATGGCGAACGCGCCCAGTTGCCTGCTGAACGTTCCGCCGCCCCCGCCTCAGCTATTCCTCGCGATCCGCTTCCGCCGTCCGGCACCAGTGCCAGCCCGCTCGCCACCTCCAGCCTCCTCCTTGGACTGGTCTCAGCCGCCCTCCTGCCCCTAGGCTTCTGGCTCACCCTGGCTCGCCGCCGCGCCCGCCAAACCGATCCCGGCCGCCCGCTGCGCGAAGCCCACGACCGCCTGATCTCCACCCTGCGCCAACTCGCCGACAGCTCAAAGCTCCCAGCTCGCAGCTCCCAACTCCTAGCCTGGCAGCGCGACACCGCCATCATTTGGAAACTCTCCGTCGCCGTGCCCACGCCCGGTCACTTCAGCGACGCCACCTGGTCCACGCTGTGGTCCGAAGCCGACCGCACGCTTTACGGTGCTGCGGATCTCCCCACCGACTGGATACACCGCGCGCAACAGGCCCTCGCCGCCCGCCCGGCTCCCACGTTTTCCACATGGCAACTGTTCATCCCGCGCAACCTGCTCCCACTCCTCATCCTCGCCGCAGTCGTGTTGCACTCCCCAGAAAGCCAAGCCGCCGACGCCCGCGACGCCTACGCCAAAGGTGATTTTGCCGCCGCTGAAACCGCGTGGACCACCCAGCTTAAAAACGCACCGACCGACTGGTCTGCGCATCACAACCTCGCGCTCGCCCTGCTCCAACAAAACCGCGCCAACGAAGCCGCCGGGCACGCCCTCGCCGCCTTCGTTCAACAGCCCCAAAACGCCTCGGTTAACTGGCACCTCGGTTACGCCTGGAAAGCAGCCGGTGTTACCCCGGCCGCGCTGAGCCCCTTCCTGACTGAAGCCCCGACCGCCACAGTGGCCCGCCTCGCCTCGCCCACCCAGTGGCAAGCCGCGCTTCTCGCCTCGGCCTGGCTCACCGCGGTGGCCCTTGCGCTGAGGATTTTTGCCGCTTACCACCCCAGCCCGAAATCCTGGCCTCGCTGGCTGGTGCGCGCCCTTTTTGCCCTCTCAATCCTACTGGCACTCGCCGCCGGGTTGAGCCTAAAAACCTACGGCCCGCTATCGGACGCCCATGCCGTGGTGATGGTGAAGCCGACCACCTTGCGCTCGATCCCCACGGAGCTGGACACCCCGCAAAAATCAACCCCGCTGGCGGTCGGCGTGGTAGCATCCACCGACAAGACGTTTCTCGGGTGGCGCCGCATAGCCTTTACCGATGGACAAACCGGTTGGGTCCGCGCCGAGACGCTGGTCCCTCTCTGGCAGCCCTAAAATCGGTAGGCGCAGAACCGCTTCTGAAGCCGTGCCGGTTGCTAGGTCTTGTTTTCGCCAAAAAACTTCCGCAACGTCTGGCCTCATGTTGAAATTCCTCACCTGGGGCGCCGGCCTAGCCCTGATCACTTTCACGGCCCAGGCCCAGCAATCGGTGGGCGTCGAACTCGCCAACCTGCGCGAAGACGTGCGCATTCTCACCCAGAAGGTGGGCTCACTCACGCTCACCGTCGAAGACTTGCAGCGCGAGAACGCCGCGCTACGCACTCAAACAGCCAACGCCACCTCCAATGCGCAGGCTTACGCCACGGTTCAGCAACTCAACGATGCTGTCGCCAGCCTGGACCAAGCCATCAAGTCGGGCGATGCCGCCGCTTCCGCAAGCGCGGCCGCGCAGATCAAAAAACTCGGCGAAGCGACCAACGCGGCCCTCGACTCCATCAGCAAAGGCCAGGCCCAACGCGCAGCCACCGCCCCAAGCTTCACGTCAAACTTCCCCTCGGAAGGCATCAGCTACACCGTCCAAAAAGGCGACACCCTTTCGATCATCTCCCGTAAAACAGGCGGGAAACTTTCCGACATCATTAACGCCAACAAAATCACCGATCCGTCCAAGGTACGCGTCGGTGACACGCTCTTCATTCCTGGAGGCAAATAATTCTCATGTGTGCAGCTCCCAAATCTCGTCTCGGTCGTGGTCTAGGCGGCATTATTGCCGCCGCAGTTCCGGCTAAACCTCAGGCCCCTGCAGCTGCTGCCGCCGTGCCGAGTTTCCCCGGCTTTGCCGAAATCGCCGTGAGTTTGATCGTGCCAAGCCCCTATCAGGCCCGCCGCGAAATCTCTCCCGCGCAATTGTCCGAGTTGGCCGAAAGCATCCGTAGCGAAGGCCTGCTCCAGCCAATCGTGGTGCGCAAGGCCGGCGACAAATATGAGCTCATCGCCGGCGAACGCCGTTGGCGCGCCTTTCAGCTTCTTAAAATCAAGACCATCCCCGTGCGCTTGCACGAGGCGAGCAACGCCTCCTCGGCCGCCCTCGGCCTGATCGAAAATCTTCAGCGCGAGGGCCTCAACCCGCTCGAAGAAGCCTACGGTTACGCCAGCCTCATCCGCGACTTTGACCTCACCCAAGAGGCCGCCTCCGAGCGCGTGGGCAAGGGCCGCGCCTCCGTGGCGAACGCCCTTCGCCTGCTTTCCCTCGATGCCGAGCTGCAAGGCTATGTTTCAAAGAGCATCATCTCGGTCGGCCACGCCAAAGTGTTGCTGGGCATCGAAGACCCCGCCCAACGCGCCCTGATCGCCCGCCGTGTCATCGAGGAGGGGCTGAGCGTGCGTGCCACCGAAAAGCTGGTGCAGGCCAAAAAGGCCGGCTCCCCCGCCCCTTCCGCTCAGTCGCCCGCAGTGCGCAAACTCGCCGCCTCCGACGCCTCCGCAGTCGCCGGAATCGAGAAGCGTTTAACCTCTCACTTCGGCTCACGGGTCGCCCTTCAGCACACCCCCAAAAAGGGCAAAATCGTCATCGACTACGCGGGCAATGACGACCTGCAACGCATCCTGGAAAAGCTCGGGATCGAAGCCTGACGATGGCCACACCGACGGATGCCTCCGCCCTGGATCATATCCAGCGGCATTCGCGTCGGTGGTTGAGTGAGCGATTCCCGCTGCGCGACGAGTTGGCGAATTACAGCTGGGCAAAATTAAAGGCGGACTTTACCGCCGGAGCGACCGTCTCGCTGGTTTCCATTCCACAGGCGATCGGGTTTGCGCTCATCGCCGGTCTGCCGCCGTTGATGGTGATCATGGCTGCGGTGGTCGGAGGCTTCGTCTGTGCGCTGTTCAGTTCGTCCCGCCACATGGTGTTCGGGCCGACCAATTCGGTAAGTATCATTTTGGCGGCGACACTGCATTCGCTCAGCGGTGGCGCCCTGTCTGCCGCCGAACTGGCCCTGATATTGGCGCTGCTCATCGGGGTGTTTCAATGCATCGCGGGCCTGTCGCAGATGGGCAAACTCACGCAGTTCATTTCGCGCTCGGTGATCATCGGGTATGGAACGGCGATCGGGCTGCTGCTGGCGGCCGGCCAGATCCCCCACTTGCTCGGCACCGTCGTGGAGCACGGCAACACGCTGGATTCCCTCAAGGCTGCGGCTGAGCACCTCATGCAGTTTGCTTTCAACCCGTACCCGTTGTGCATGGGGATCGTCACCTTGCTCGTTTTTTGGGCACTGAATCGCTTCTGGCCCCGGCTGCCCGTGGAGTTGATAGGCCTCGTCGCCTTATCGCTGTTCACCCAGCACTTCGATTTAAAGGTATTGGGAATTCGCACGATTGCCGACGAGGGCGCGCTTACGGCTGTATTGCCCTCGTTTATCGGGATCCCGCTGAGTCAATCCGATTGGTCGGTGGTGCCGCCGCTGCTCAGTGCCGCCCTGGCCATCGCGATCCTCGGCATGCTGGAGGCCATTTCCATATCGAAGACGCTGGCCTCGCAGTCCGGCCAACGCCTCGACGCGAACCAAGAGTTGGTTGCGATGGGTTCGGCGAATATCGCCAATAGTTTTTTTGGCGCGATGCCCGGCTCGGCCTCCTTTGCCCGCTCGGCAGCCAATCTGCAAAGCGGAGCGAAAACGCAGGTGTCTGCTTTGCTCAGCAGCCTGCTGGTACTCGGGGCACTTTATTTCGTGGCCCCGGTGATCAACTCGATCCCGGTTGCCTGTCTTGCCGCCCACCTCATTCGCATCGGTTTAAAAATGATCAACCGGGAGCAGATTCGCATCTCCTGGCGCGCGACCCGCTCCGATGCAGTCGTCTTCGCCGTAACGCTATGCTCGGCGTTTTTCCTGAATTTGGACACCGCCATTTATGTGGGCGTGGGTGTCTCGCTGGCGCTTTTTCTGCGCAAGGCCAGCGCGCCCGCACTGGTCGAATACGGCTTCAACGAGCAAGGCCAACTCGCCGAAATCAATGGCGGCAACCAACGCAGCAACGCGGCGATCTCCATCGTGCACGTCGAGGGCGAGTTGTTCTTCGGAGCCGCAGATTTGTTTCAAGAGCAGGTCCGGCTGCTGGCCGACAACGACGGCCTGATCGTGGTCATCCTGCGCATGAAAAATGCCCGCCACCTTGATGCCACGGCGGTCATGTCCTTGTTACAACTGCACGCGTACCTGCGAAAAACCGGCCGCCATCTACTCATCAGCGGCATCAATCCCGACGTTGAACAAGTGCTCAGGAAAAGCGGTGCGCTTAAGACAGTCGGAACCGAAAATGTTTTTCCCGCTGAGGCGAACCTCACGATGAGCACCAAACGCGCTTTGTTGCGCGCTTCACAACTGCTTCAGCAAACCAGCTCAAAGCCGATGAGTGGGGTGCGTATTTTTTATGACCGCAACCGAGACAACGCCGCCGGCATTGATGCCGCCAGCCCGATAGCGAAGGGCGACCACGATAAGCCTGGCGATTACCAGATTTAGCCGCTTCCCCCACCTGTTCACAAAGGACTCACTGAGAAGATGGGATTAAGGCATTTGAGGTTAAGAGAACCGCGGCCGCGTTGCCGCCTAAAACCGCACACTGCGCCTCTCTCGTGAGGCGCGCGCGGGCCTCGGCCAAGAACCCGGGCAGCGTTTCGGTTCCTCTTGTTTGCGGATAAAGAGCCAAGGGATAATCGCTTCCCCAAAGCACCCGTTCGGCACCGGCCGCCGCCATACCTTCGGCCCAGATCCCGGCATCAGCCGCGTAGAGCAAGGGTGCCGCGGCGGTATCCACCCAGACGTTGGCCGGCCACGCCCCGCCAGCACGCCACAGCCGCCCGCCCCAGTGAGCCAGAATGAATTTCACCTGCGGAAACGCGGTCGCCAGAGCGTTAAAATCAACCAGTGGGGTCTCCACACGCCCCGGGTAGGCGCGGGATTGAGGCTCGGTCACGTGGAGGTTCACCGGCCAGCTCCACTCGCCCGCCAAGCCGAGCACGGCCCGCCAACGCGGATCGTCGAGCCCGATGCCCTGCGCATGCGGCGAGAGTTCACCCAAGCCGATCAATCCCGAGTCCCGCGCGCGGTGCATCTCGGCCAACGCCTCGCCACCCGCCGCCGGGTGCACGGTGGCGAACGCCGACAACCGGTCCGGATGGGCGCGCACGCACTCGGCGTAAAAACGGTTTTGGACGACGCAGTTCGCGTGGTTTTCCCAATACCACCCCAGCAAGACGGCGCGGTCCACGCCCGCTTTATCCAGATCGCGCAACAACTCGGCAAGCGAGGGAAACCCCTGCACCGGCCGGCCGCTCGTTTTTCGCACGCGCGTGCACATCAGCGACCACTGCGGTTCACCATGCGCGACTGCCCAGCCCGCGGGATCGCGGTTCACTTCAGGCGGATACAAATGCACATGGGCGTCGATCACCGGCATGCGGCAAAAATCGTTCGTTGCTCCGCCAAGGACAACCTGCAAGTTATCCGCCCACTCGCATCGAAATCCGTTATGCCCAAGAAACCCCCGGTTGATTCCACCCTGCCCTCCACCCCCGAGCCCGATTTCACTGCGCTCATCGCGGAGCTCCAGCATGCCATCGGCAGCGTGGCCAACCCGCAAATCATCGACGAGCGCCCGCTTTACGGGACGACGCTGTTTTTGGCCACCTGCCCGCTGGCCACGCGCTTCGGCCTGTTCCGCGCCTACATTTTCCAGGACCTGATCGACAAGCACTACATCATCGCCCTGAGCCACGGCGACATCCTGCAGGCCAAGACGCTCCACACCCGCATCCACTCCTCGTGCGTGACCAGTGAGACTCTGCGCGGGTGCGACTGCGATTGCGTGCAGCAGCTGGAGGGAGCCTTCAAAGTCATCGCCGAAAAGGGCAACGGCATACTGTTTTATCTCATGCAAGAGGGCCGAGGCGTCGGCTACGTGGGTAAGTCGCGCGACCGCATGCTCGTGCAGGCTTCGCTCGACCAACTGTCCACCTTCGAGGCTTATGCGGCGATGGGACTCAAGAAGGACCATCGCAACTACGAGAGCATTTCCCACATCTGCCACCTGTTGGGCATCAAGGCCGCCTTCACCGTCCTGACCAACAATCCTGACAAGGTCGAAGCCCTGCGCGCCCAGGGACTTGAAGTGGCCGGCACCGAGGCGCTGGAATTCGAGCCCGGCCCGTTCAATCTGGCCTATCTGACCTCCAAGGCCGCCGGTGGCCACATCCTCAAGCGTCCTTCGGCCACCAAGGTCAAACGCGCCCTGCCCCCCGAACCCGTCGTGCCGTTTAAACCCTACGCACTGCCCGAAGCCCGGCGCTTCATCTATTCGGCCAGTTACTTTCTGCCGATGAAACCGGTGGACAACGACATCCTGCTCACCGAGGCGCAGTTCCAGACGCTCTTCAAACACCACGCCATTGAGCACTACATGTCGGGCGCGCGCCCCATCGTGCTCGGTTACCAGCGCATCCGCGACCAGCGCTACTTGGTTAAAATCTCCGTCGATCACCTCACGGCCTTCAAAAAGCAGCACCCCCACGATCCGATGGTCGACCTGCTGACCACGCCCTACTGGTTCCGCGTCCACGTGTATTACGACATCGTGACGAGTGAGGACGTCGTCGTGCTGACCCACGGCAAACCCACCCCCGCCGACAGCCCGGTGGTGCGCATCCACAGCGAGTCGCTCTTCAACCGTTTCCCGCTGTGCACGATGGAGAACCGCGACAAACTCAAGCAGTCGGTCAAACACATCATCAACTACGGCAGCGGCGCGCTTTTGCTCCTGCACAACGATGGGCGCGGGGCCGGCTTCGGCGCCTTTGCAACCGACGCGATGATGGCCGAAACCCATCAGGCCTGCTCCTCCGACGACGCCTACCGCAAGCTAGGCATCGCCTACGACAGCCGTGACTACGATGCCTCGCTGGTGCTGCTCAAGCACCACATCCCCAACGACCGAATCCAGATGGTGATGAACTCGCCCGACAGCTTGGTCAAAAAACCGGAATACGCCGAGGCGCTCAATCGTCACAAAGTAGAGGTGGAACGCTGGATTTTCCTCGATAACGAGACGCCGATTCACGCCGCCAACGTCGGCCACTCTCCGTAACGGCGCCTAGGCGCAACGGCCCCCGCGTGTTCGCCAGTAAGTAATCAACCCTAGGGTTTTAGCCGTGCCCTTCGAAGCCGCCGTGGTAACTTCGGCTCCATGAAAACCAGGCGCGACATCGTCGAAAACTGGCTGCCCCGCTACACCGGCGTGCCGCTTGAGCAGTTCGGAGACTACATCCTGCTGACCAACTTTCACCAGTACGTGAAACTGTTCGCCAAGTTACACCGGGTAAAAGTCTGCGGTCGCGACAAGCCCATGAGCAGCGCCACCGCCGGACGGATCACCATTATCAACTTCGGCATGGGCAGCGCCACCGCAGCCACCGTTATGGATCTGCTCAGCGCCATCAAACCCAAGGCGGTTCTGTTTTTGGGTAAATGCGGCGGCATCAAGCACCGCGCCGAGGTCGGCGACCTGATCCTGCCCATCGCGGCGATCCGCGGCGAGGGCACCAGCAACGACTATTTCCCCCCCGAGGTGCCCGCCCTGCCCTCTTTCGCGCTGCAAAAGGCCATTTCCACAACCATTCGCGACTATGCCCGCGATTACTGGACCGGCACCGTTTACACCACCAACCGCCGCGTTTGGGAGCATGACGCGACGTTCCGCAAATACCTCAAAAAAATCCATGCCCTGGCCATCGACATGGAAACGGCCACCATCTTCATGACGGGGTTTTTCAACCAAACGCCCACCGGCGCGCTCTTGCTGGTGAGCGACCAGCCGATGCTTCCCGAGGGCATCAAAACCGCCAAGAGCGACGCAACCGTGAACCAGGTTTACGTCGCCGACCACCTAAAGATCGGCATCGATTCACTCAAACAGCTCATCAACCAAGGCCTCACGGTTAAACACCTGCGTTTTTAGCCGGCGAAGCCCCGTCCCATTGGGGAGCGTCGGCCGTCGTCCACGGCCAATTTAGCTCATCTTGATCGTGAATGAGTAGAGCGGCTCAGGTTCACGATTAGAGCATTTCAAATAAAGTTATAGCCACAAGCTGTAAACCAACCGAGTGCATCCTGGGGTGTGACGGCGGCAAGTGCGGCGGCGATGGCCTT